>CBFIGW010000044.1:0-21436 GCA_965662155.1 Maribacter sp.
CTCCTGCTCTCCTTCATATACCAATTCAATTTTACCCGTTATTGCTGGTATCACACCAAGAAAATCACTTAGCCGCACCATAGTAGTATCCGCTCCAGCCAATAAAGCCCTACGCTCCGCAGTACTTAACAGATTTTCGAAGGCAGTAATACTAGTACGTGCACTTACACCACTTTTTGCGTCTACGTATTCACTGTCTCGTGCTTCAAAACTAATTTGTTCCAACAGATCTTTTGCAAGATCTGGCACATAAACGGCTTCTTCCTGACGCTGATCCAATTTAGATTCCTGGGAGGTAATTTTTCTAGCAGTTTCTATGTCATCTGGGTAATGTGTCAATATTTGTGACCCTATTCTATCTTTCAAAGGGGTAACAATACTTCCCCTATTGGTATAATCTTCTGGATTGGCCGTAAATACAAACTGTATATCTAACGGTAATCGTAGTTTAAAACCACGTATCTGAATATCACCCTCTTCCAAGATATTAAATAATGACACCTGTATACGAGCCTGTAAATCCGGTAATTCATTTATGACAAATACACAACGATTGGCACGTGGAATCATACCATAATGTATTACCCTATCGTCCGCATAAGAGAGTTTTAAGTTTGCTGCTTTTATGGGGTCTACATCACCAATTAAATCCGCTACCGTTACATCTGGCGTTGCCAGCTTTTCGTAAAAACGTTCTTCTCTATGAATCCAAGATATAGGTGTGTCATCCCCTTTTTCTTTTATCAGTTCTGTAGCGTAACGAGACATGGGGCGTAATGGGTCGTCATTTATTTCGGAGCCTTCAACAATAGGAATCCATTCATCTAACAAATTTGTCATCAACCTTGCCAATCTTGTTTTGGCCTGTCCCCGTAAGCCAAGAAGGTTAATGTTATGTCGTGAAAGTATGGCACGTTCTAACTCAGGAATTACCGAGTTCTCATAACCCCATACACCGGTAAAGGTTTCCTCACCGTTTTTTATACGTTCCCTGAGGTTGTCTCGCAATTCATCTTTAATGCTTTTACTTCTGTAGCCAGCTTCCATTAACTGACCTAATGTTTTAATTTTGGTATGCTTATTTTTCATATTCTTATTCGTTGCTTACCATTGATATGGTTGCCAATTTTTTTTAAATGTTTTTCCGGCTTAACTAACTAAAAACAGCTAATTCACAAAAGATATAGATCTTTATAGTTGTATACAGCCGGGGTTATTTTAACCTTTTTCTTCTATTACTCTCATAGTCTTCAAATATCATTTCACCCAACCCCTTTAATCCTGTAAAAAAAGCTTTGCCTTTATTCGCTTCTGTAAACTGTCTAATAAATTGCATAAGGTATGGGTCTTGGGCAATCATAAAGGTAGTTATAGGGATGTGCAGTTTCCTCGCTTGTCTTGCCATATTGTAACATTTCTCAACAATATAATCATCCAGTCCAACACTATTTTTATAATATGTACCATCAGGTAATCGCAAACAACTAGGCTTACCATCGGTTATCATAAAAATCTGCTTGTTCGTATTACGTTTTCTTCGTAACATATCCATTGCCAATTGCAAACCAGCAACAGTGTTTGTATGGTAAGGGCCTACTTTTAAATAAGGTAAATCTTTTATAGGTATAGGCCATGCATCGTTTCCAAAGACCAAAATATCCAAAGTGTCCTTTGGGTATCTGGTGGTAATAAGTTCGGAAAGAGCCATAGCTACCTTTTTGGCAGGGGTAATTCGATCTTCACCATAAAGAATCATACTATGGCTAATATCGATCATTAAAATGGTACTCATTTGTGCCTTGTATTGGGTGTCCTCAACTACAAGGTCTTCTTCACGCAGGTTAAAACTACCAATACCATGATTTATTTGAGCATTTTTAATACTTTCCGTCATGGAAATATGTTCTAGTCCATCCCCATAACGATACTCCCTAAAATCACCTGTATGTTCATCTCCTTGGCCTGACTTACCTGTTTTATGATTCCCGGAACCACTACGTTTTAACTTCCCGAAAATTTGATCCAATGCCCGTTGACGAATAATTCTTTCCATTTTGGCCGTGATGGAAATATTCCCACCTCCGGAGCCATCGCTTTCGTCACCATTTTCTCCCATTTCACCTCCACCATCTTCAAACTCCTCATGGATGTAACCTTTAGCTTTTAAATCCTCTATAAAATCATCAATGGTGTAGTTCTCATCTGTAAGTTCATACTCTTTGTCCAATTCTCGAAGCCAATCAATGGCCTCATCAAAGTCGCCCGAAGTATGGGTTATTAACTCCTGGAAAATATCAAAAAGTTTTTCAAATGGGGATAGTTCGGGTGCTTCATACGGCACAAAACGGAACCCTTTTCTTATATTCATAGCCATTGTATAAAATTAACCTATAATACCTTAGTATTATGTCATTTTAAGAAACCTTAACTTTCATTAAAAATAAGGACTTAAAAAGCTAATGTCAATAGCTTCGATTTTAGTTCGATTACTTTTATATGTCTTCAAATATTGAAAAACAATTGGTACAAGGGTTTTATAAAACACCCCCATTGTGGCAAAACATTCAGTTTGGATTAAAACAATTTGAGTTTCCAACTACGGACATTTCAAAATTTGAACTTCTTTCAGTTCCAGAAAACATTAGGTTAGGACACAAAATGGAACATGTTTGTAAACAATTGTTGATTGCTTCCAAGCAGTATCAAATTGAATTTCATAATGTACCCATACGAATTGAGAAGCGTACTATTGGCGAAATAGATTTTATTTTGAAGGACTTGGCTACCCAACAATTACTGCATCTTGAACTTACCTATAAATTTTATTTGATTTTACCTGAAATCTCGGAACCCGTTCACCGCTTAATAGGGCCTAATAAAAGGGATATGTTTTTTAGAAAAATGGAAAAAATTAAAAACTACCAATTTCCATTGGTACATACACCGCAAGTAAAAACTATACTATGCCAGAAAAATCCCAAAATTACGGACATACGTTCACAGGTATGTTTTAAAGCACAGTTGTTTAAGTCTTATCATCAAAAACACATTCAAATTGAACCTTTGGACATCCAATGTATCATTGGGTTTTGGTTAAAAATAGAGCAATTTAATACTGATGAATTTAAAAAATATGAATACTATATACCATCAAAAACAGAATGGGTAATTACGCCTCATGAAAATGTAATTTGGTCTACTCATTTTGAAACTATGATGGATATTAGTCTTAGGTTACTAAAAAAAAGTTCACCTATGATATGGGCAAGAACCTCTGACAACACCTTTGAAAAGTTTTTTGTTGTATGGTGGTGATTTATGGATGATTCTTTTAGTTCCTTAAAAAAGGGAAAAGATATTTAACCTGAATAGTTGGTAAATTTAATAGACGTTTATGCTTTTATCTCTTTAAATAGATGTAATATTTACTTTTGTCTTTTCATAAGTTCAGCTTCTATATCTTTTAAAGTGAACCCTTTGGCTTGTAACAACATTAGATAGTGAAATAAAAGGTCGGCACTTTCATATAAAAATAGCTCGTCATTATTATCCATAGCTTCAATGACGGTTTCCACTGCCTCCTCCCCTACTTTTTGGGCTATTTTATTAATACCTTTTTTAAATAATGAGGCAACATAAGATTTGGATTCATCAGCGGTGTTTCTTCTTTGTGTTATGGTTGCTTCCAATGTAGAAAAAAAGCCAAAAGAGGACTCGTTACTTTCGTCCCAACAGGTATCACTTCCTTTATGGCATGTTGGTCCTACCGGGTTCACAGAAACTAATAGCGAGTCATTATCACAATCGTTTTTTATAAATACTAGGTTAAGAAAATTTCCACTCTCTTCGCCTTTTGTCCAAAGTCTATTTTTACTTCTACTGTAAAAAGTAACTTTTTTTGTTTCCAAAGTTTTATCCAGAGCATCTTGATTCATATAGCCTAACATCAAAACATTTTTGGTGTTTTCATCTTGTATTATTGCAGGTACTAATCCGTCTGTGTTTTTACTAAAATCTACTTTCATTTTTATTTTTTTAAGCATGGGCATAGTCAACTGCAGCTTTTGCATGTACTTTAGTGGTATCAATTATAGTCAATTTAGAATCTTCCTGACCAATCAAAAGTGGTATTTCCGTGCAACCCAATACCACTGCATCTATGCCTTTATTTTCAAATTTTTCCATAATATCAAGATACCTTGTTTTGGTTTCATTTGATATAATGCCTTTGGCCAATTCTGAATATATAGATTGATGTATAAATTCCCTATCTTCTTCATTAGGTACAAATACTTCTACCCCAAATTGTTGTTTTAGAATGTCTTTGTAAAAATCCAGTTCCATGGTATATTTTGTACCCAATAATAGTACTTTCTTACATTTCTTGTCTATGATTTCCCGGCCAGCGGCTTCAGCAATATGTAAAAGTGGTACAGATATTTTTTGTTTGATGGTTTCTACACTTAGGTGCATAGTATTGGCACAAATCAAAATAATATCAGCACCCGCATTCTCAAGTCTTACCGCAATTTCTGCCATATCTTGATGAAGCTCCTTCCAGTCGCCAGCAGCTTGCTTTTTAGAAATATTGGCAAAATCTACCGACTCGATTATGCAACTACATGAATGTTGCCCACCCATTGAAGCCGATACAAATGTGTTCAAATATTGATAATATAGTTGAGTTGATTGCCAGGTAATACCCCCAATAAGTCCAATTTTTCTCATATCTATAAACTTTACAAACGCACAGGTATTTGATTATTTTTAAGTTGATGTTTAAGGTCTCCAATACCTATTTCCTTAAAATGAAAAACACTTGCGGCCAATGCTGCATCGGCCTTACCTTCTACAAAGGTGTCTATAAAATGCTGCATGTTTCCCGCACCACCAGAAGCGATTATTGGGATATTCAACATAGTGGAAAGCTTGGACAAAGCTTCATTGGCAAATCCGTTTTTAGTGCCATCATGGTCCATAGAAGTAAACAGTATTTCACCAGCACCACGTTTTTCAACTTCTTTGGCCCAATCAAACAAACGAAGTTCTGTGGGTACTTTACCCCCTACCAAATGAACAATCCATTCACCATCTCTTTGTTTTGCATCTATAGCCACTACAATACACTGTGAACCAAATTTGGCCACTAAATCATTTATCAAATGGGGATTTTTAACTGCGGATGAATTAATAGATACTTTATCCGCACCGTTTTGAAGCAAAATATCAACATCTTCAACAGAAGAAATTCCGCCACCAACGGTGAACGGTATACTTACTTTTTCGGCAACATGATATACAAGCTCTGCTAAAGTTTTTCTTTTTTGTTCTGTAGCGGATATATCCAAAAAGACCAATTCGTCTGCACCTTCCTTACTATAAATTTCAGCCAATTCAACCGGGTCCCCTGCATCTCTAAGGTCTACAAAATTGACACCTTTAACAGTACGACCATTTTTAATATCTAAACAGGGTATAATTCTTTTTGCGAGCACTAGCTTTTGTTTTTTTTGTTTAAATCTTGACCATCATAAAACCCAAGATCTTTATTTGTCAATTGTTTTACCCAAAAGGCTATCTGGCCGGTATGATATGAATAGTGTTCTACAACATGCATAATAATACCCACACCAGAAAATGTAAAGCCTTGAACTGATTTTAATTGTAAGAGTTGTTTTTCGTTGGCATCGAAAATAACGCGTTTAGCAGTATCCACGGTTGCATTTAATTTTACTAGTAACTCTTCTTTGGTTAAAAATTTATTTGATGAAAACTCTTCATCACGATTACGAGTATCCTCTGTTTCCCCTAATGATGAAATTACATATTGCGTAATATTTCCACATAAATGTAAAATCAAATTTCCAATACTGTTTAAAGAATCATTGGGTTTTTGCCATATTTTATCCTCCGATACCTCGGCTAAACTTTTAGAAATCATACGCGTACTTTCATCCATACGGTATAAAGCATTTTTAACCAATTCCTCCCTAAACCAATTTTCTTGTGTCATACTGTTAGGATATAATTTTCTAATTGTTTTAGACCGATTTTATTCTCGTATATAGCTTTTCCTATAATGGTTCCTTCACATCCTAAGGCAGCTAATTTGGGCAATTCCGAAAAGGTAGAAATACCACCCGAAGCAATAAGTTTTAAAGAATCATCTGTCTGTTCAATTATTTTTTTATATAAATCAAAAGCAGGTCCTTCCAACATACCATCCTTTGAAATATCGGTGCAAATGACATACGTAATGCTTTGCTTTTGATACGTTTGTATAAATGGTATCAATTCTTCATTAGATTCTTCTTGCCATCCGGAAACAGCCACTTTCTCATTCATGGCATCAGCACCTAAAATAATTTTATCCGAACCGTATTTCTGTATCCAACTCGTAAAAGTATCTCTGTCTTTAACAGCAATACTACCGCCGGTAATTTGATTGGCTCCACTATCAAAGGCTATGTTCAAGTCTTCATTTGTTTTTAACCCACCACCAAAATCAATTTTAAGGCTTGTGTTTGTGGCAATCTGCTCCAATATTTTGTGATTTACTATGTGTTTGGACTTAGCTCCATCCAAGTCTACCAAATGTAAATATTGTATACCATGTGCCTCAAATTCTTTGGCTACTTCCAACGGATTCTCATTATATATTTTTTTGGTGCTATAATCACCTTTTGAAAGACGTACACACTTGCCTTCTATAATATCTATGGCTGGAATAATCCGCATTTTATATTTTTAAAAAATTCATTAGTATTTTCTCGCCAACATCACTACTCTTTTCTGGATGAAACTGTGTGCCATAAAAATTATCCTTTTTTAAGGCTGCACTATAACGTATACCGTATTCCGATTCTGCAATGGTCTCATTGCACAACGGGGCATAAAAACTATGTACCAAATAAACATGTTCCATATCCAAAATATTGGTAAACAACTCAGATTTTAAGGCTGAAATTTGATTCCACCCAATTTGCGGGACCTTTACATGGGTATCGAATTTTAAAACGTTTACATCAAAAATACCTAATCCCTTAGTATCCCCTTCTTCAGATGAATTACACATCAATTGCATACCGAGACAAATACCCAATACAGGCTGTTTCAATTTTGGGATTAATTGATTTAAGCCGGTATTCCTCAATTTTGCCATTGCGCTGCTGGCTTCCCCAACACCTGGGAATATTACCTTGTCAGCTGCTTGGATTTCTCTAATGTTATCACTTAAAATAGCATTATAGCCTAAGCGTTTTATGGCGAATTTTATACTCTGAATATTCCCCGCACCGTAATTTATTATTACTATTTTCATTAAACTAGTATTGAGTAATCCGTATTAAGTACTATCTTAAAGAACTCCTTTGGTACTTGGTAATACCATTTTTTCAACATCACGCTTTACAGCCATTTTAATAGACTTTGCAAAAGCTTTGAAAATAGCTTCTATCTTATGGTGCTCATTAGTGCCTTCCGCTTTTATATTTAGGTTGGCCTTGGCACCATCGGTAAATGATTTGAAAAAGTGATGAAACATTTCCGTTGGCATATCCCCTACCTTTTCACGTTTAAAATCGGCATCCCAAACCAACCAGTTTCGACCGCCAAAATCAATGGCTACTTGGGCTAGGCAATCGTCCATTGGTAAGCAAAAACCGTATCTTTCTATTCCTAACTTAGTACCTAAAGCTTGTGCAAAAACTTCACCAAGGGCAATACCTGTATCCTCAATGGTATGGTGTTCATCTACTTCTAGATCACCATCGACCTTAATGGTCAAATCCATTTGTCCATGGCGCGCTAATTGATCTAACATGTGGTCAAAAAAAGCCAATCCGGTTTCTATATCACTTTTTCCGGTACCATCTACATTGAGTTCTATAAGAATATCGGTTTCATTGGTTTTTCTTTTTATGTCAGCCGTACGTTCCTGCAGTACCAAGAACTCATAAATTTTCTCCCAATCATTGCTTTCCAAAGCAATGATACTTTCTAAAGCACCTTTGTCAACCGTAATTTCCCCTGTTCCCAGATTAGTCTTATCATTAATGAAAATTCCTTTGGCACCAAGGTTTTTAGCTAGCTCTATATCGGTTAACCTGTCTCCAATTACAAAAGAATTTTCTAGATCGTAGGCTTCGGAAAAATATTCTGTCAAAAGTCCCGTTCCGGGCTTTCTTGTATTGGCATTTTCATGTGGAAAAGTTCTGTCCAAAAATACTTTATCGAAGACAATTCCTTCATTTTCAAATGACTTTAGAATAAAATTGTGAACAGGCCAAAAAGTGTCTTCTGGAAAAGAATCGGTCCCCAAACCATCTTGGTTGGTAATCATTACGAGTTCATAGTCAAGCTCTTTGGCAATCTTTCCTAAATAGGTAAAAGCCTTTGGATAGAATACCATTTTCTCAAAGGCATCAATTTGTTCGTCAACGGTTTCTTTGATTATGGTACCATCACGATCTATGAACAATACTCGTTTTCTGTTTAAATCAGTTTTCATTATAATGACTTTAAGGCTTTGATAAGTTTCATGTTTTCACTTGGTGTGCCTACAGTAAATCGTAAGGTGTTTTCACATAAAGGCTGTGAGGTACGATTTCTTACTACAACACCTTTATTTAAAAGTTGATTATATCTTAGGGTAGCATCATCTACCTTGGCTAAAATAAAATTGGCGTCTGATGGGTAAATTTTTGATACAAAAGACACAGTTTCCAAAGTATCCTTTAAATTTTGGCGTTCTTCCAAAATATCTGAAACTTCTTGATTCACTTTTTCCAAATTAATTACCCGTTCCAAAGCTTTATGTTGCGTTAATTCGTTGACGTTATAAGGTGGCTTAATCTTGTTTAAAACAGCAATAATTTCTTTGGAAGCAATACAGATTCCCAATCTGATACCCGCCATTCCGTAAGCTTTTGATAGGGTTTGCGTAATGATTAAATTAGGAAAATCGTCTAATTTGGCAACCCAACTTTCTTTATTTGAAAAATCAATATAAGCCTCATCTACAACTACCAAGCCACTGAATTTAGATAATAGTTCACAGATACTTTTTGTAGAAATACTATTACCCGTTGGATTATTGGGTGAACATATAAATATAATCTTGGTAGTATCGTTTACCTGATTTAAAACCGCTGTTGTATTAGGTTGAAAATTATCCAATAACAAATCCTCTTTATTTCTAATTGCATTAATACCAGAAAGCACCTTATACATTCCATATGTTGGGGGTAAGGTTATGATAGAGTCAATTTTTGGTTCACAGAAAGCCCTGAATATAAGATCCAATACCTCGTCACTTCCATTACCTAACAATATTTGCTCAGGCAGAATATTTTTTTGCTCGGCCAATACAAACTTTAAAGAGCGTTGCTGAGGATCTGGATAACGATTAACACCATTATTAAATGGGTTTTCATTGGCATCCAAGAACACCATTTCGGAACCATCTGAAACGTACTCATTCCTTGCAGAAGAATACGGTTGCAACCCTTTTACGTTTTCACGAATTATTTTTTCTAAACTAAATTTCATTTCGCTATGTTCATCAAATCTTTCAGAAATGACTAGTTATTTTTGTTTTATTTGGTTTGGATTACGCACAGCCAACCTTATTTTAAACTTTCCAATCTAAGCGTTACCGCGTTTTTATGTGCCTGGAGCCCCTCTGCCTCTGCCATTAACTCAATTGCCCTGCCAATATTTTTTATTCCTTCTTCAGAAATTTTCTGGAACGTCATACTTTTCATAAAGCTGTCTAGGTTTACACCACTATATTGTTTGGCATAGCCATTAGTGGGCAACGTATGATTCGTGCCAGAAGCATAATCCCCAGCGCTTTCTGGAGTATAATTACCAATGAAAACCGAACCCGCATTAAAAATATTATCAATATAAAGGGCTTCATTTTTAACACAAACAATATAATGCTCCGGTCCGTATTCATTAATAATAGCTATAGCCGTTAAATCATCAGCTACATAAATAAGCTTACTATTGGCTATGGCTTTCTGGGCGATGTCCTTTCTAGGTAGAACAGCTAACTGTTTCCCTATCTCTAGCTCTACATTTTCTATTAAATCCTTAGATGTTGAGACCAAGATAACCTGGCTATCCACTCCATGTTCCGCTTGACTTAATAAATCAGAAGCAACAAAGGAGGGATTTGCAGTATCATCCGCAACCACTAATAATTCGCTCGGTCCGGCAGGCATATCTATAGCTACTCCAAATTTTGTAGCAATTTGCTTGGCAACGGTAACATACTGATTTCCAGGACCGAATATTTTGTATACCTGGGGGATACTTTCCGTTCCGAACGTCATCCCGGCAATAGCTTGAATACCGCCAACTTTGAATATTTTAGTAACACCACAAAGTGAAGCGGTATATAAAATAGCTGGATTGATGTTACCTTCCCTATTTGGTGGTGTACACAATACAATTTCCTTGCACCCGGCAATAGTTGCTGGAACGGCCAACATTAAAATGGTTGAGAATAACGGAGCGGTACCTCCCGGGATATAAAGCCCCACCTTTTGTATAGGTCTTTTTTCCTGCCAACAAATAACACCAGGTTTAGTTTCAACCTTAACATGCTGGGTCTGTTGAGCCTTATGAAATTTTTCAATGTTGGACTTTGCCAAAAGAATAGCATCCTTTAATTCATCGGATACTAAATTATGGGATTCCTGTATTTCAGCACCACTTACCAATAAAGTATCTAAAGTAACCTTATCAAATTTTTGAGTGTATGTATCCAATACTTTGTCGCCACCCTTTTTTACTTCTTCAAAAACCGTATTTACGGTATTTTCAATTGAAGCAAAGTTTTGTGTTGGGCGTTCTAAAATTGTTTGCCAAGTAGACTTGTCAGGGTTATAAATCTTTTTCATTAGAGCACCATTTTCTCAATAGGACAGACCAAAATTCCTTCGGCCCCTGCTTGTTTTAATTCATCTATTACCTCCCAAAAAGTATTCTTTTCTATAACCGTATGTACCGAACTCCAGCCATCTTCCGCTAGTGGTAAAACCGTTGGGCTACGCATGCCAGGGAGTAGGTTTAAGATACTTTCTAACTTATCGTTTGGGGCATTTAGCAATACGTACTTAGATTTTCTTGCTCTAAGTACAGATTGTATTCTAAATTGTAGTTTGCTTAAAAGTACCTTTCTTTCAGCAATAATTTTGGGTGAAACCGCTAATACGGCCTCACTTTGTAACATTACCTCTACTTCTTTTAAGTTATTCTTAAACAAAGTACTACCGCTAGAAACAATATCGCATATACCATCTGCCAAACCTATATTAGGTGCAATTTCTACCGATCCATTAATGATATGAAGTTCCGCGTTAACTCCTTTTTTATCAAGGTAATTTTTTACGGTATTAGGATAAGAAGTTGCAATACGCTTTCCTTCAAAATCATTTACAGATTTATATTTAAAAGATTTTGGTACGGCAAGGGAAACTTTACATTTAGAAAACCCTAATTTTTCTGTAATAGCAATATCCTCTCCTTTCTCAATCAATACATTTTCACCTATAATAGCGATATCTACTACACCATCTCTTAGATATTGCGGTATATCTCCGTTCCGAAGATAAAATACTTCCATAGGAAAATTTCTACTGGAGGCCTTTAATTGGTCTTTACCATTATCTATACTAATACCACAATCTTTTAAAATCTGAAGCGAATCCTGGTTCAACCTTCCTGATTTCTGAATAGCAATTCTAATTTTTGTCATTTGTTGTCCTTTTTGTTCAAAACAATCAAAGCTGAGTTAAAAAGAAAACCCGTTTGATTGCTCAAACGGGTTTTAAATATGTTTGTAATACTACAATACATCTTTACCTCGCTTGAGAGCAAGTATAAAAATGATGGTGTGTATTATTTTTTCTCATTATGATGTAAAAGTAAAATTTAATTTTATCGTACAAAAGAATAATCTTGAAAAATCACAAATTTTGAAATTTAGTTATTTCCAAGAATTAAAGGTAAGCCAGAATCACCGCTACCTACCACAACAACTTTAGCGTTTGGCGACTTGGAAAGTTCTAAAGTGGCATCTATTCCCTTATCCTGTAAAATCTTATCTGTAAGAGAAGCACTAAGGATTCTGTTGGCATCTGCCTTACCTTGTGCTTCTATTCTAACCTTTTCTGCTTCTTTCGAAGCCGTAACCAAACGAAACTCGTATTCTAGAGACTCCTGTTCTTGTCTCAATTTACGTTCAATAGCTTCTTTTATAGTTGGTGGCAAGGTAACATCCCTAACCAAAATCTCGTTCAACTGAATATACTCGCCATCAACAATTTTCTTTGTTTCTTCAAAAATTTCGGCTTGTATAGCGTCCCTTTTACTGGAGTATAGTTGCTCAGGGGTATACCTACCCACAACAGAACGGGCTGCCGACCGGATAGTGGGTAAAAGCACACGCTGTATGTAACCTTCTCCTTTCTCTTGATGCAACTTACCTAAGTCATTATACTTAGGTTGGAACCATGCAGAAGCATCTAATTTAATATCAAGACCGTTACTTGATAGTACGTTCATTTTTTCAAAAACCTCTTGCTGTCTTACCTCGTAGATAAAAACCTTATTCCAAGGTGCTACGATATGAAAACCTTCTCCCAGCGGTGGTTCATCTGTAACCACACCGTTCCCGAATGTTTTATATAATACACCTGCTTCACCGGAACCAATGGTAACCGCAGATTTTGAAATTAGAATAACTAATACTATAAAAATAAATATTGCCGGTAATGCAATCTTTGGTAACTTATCCATACTTTTTTTTTAAATTAATCCGTTATATTTTCTTAAAAACCACTCCACAACAAAGAATAAAACTATCAATGCCATAACTGTTTTAAAGTCTATCAAAGATACGATATTTTCCTTGCTTTTCTGGGTTGGCAAGTATTGTTGGTTCGTACTAAGCCTATTTATCAGTCCACTAATATTGGACGCAAAGTAATGCCCACCTTTTGACAAACTGGAAAGTGCCATCATTTTTTGATAGTTACTGGAAACAAATTGGTTTTCAACATTAAATTCTGAGATTTCAAAAGTGCCGGACTTGGTTATGTTCTCATTCTTAACATTGACCTTAAATGAATACTTGCCTGGAAGCAGATTTGTTAAATCGGCCTCATAATAACCATTCCTTAGAATCATTGGCATACTTGTAGATTGGTTGGTATTTGTATTATCTACTGTAATAGTTAGGAACGCGTTTGGGTTAAAAATAAAGGCCTCGTCAAAATAACTTGCCGTTATAATCACATTGCCACTACCCTCGTATTCCTTATTGTACTCTAAATTAAGTCTATCCTTATTATTTGTATTCACCATAAACCGTAACAGCTTTCCAATAAAAGTGTCGAAATTTTTAAATGTATCGGAATTCTTAAAAGATTGTACTCTCCATTTCCATAGACCCTCACCAAATAATATGGCGCTTTTCCTACTATCTTTTTCAGTTACCACGAACAAAGGCTGGTCTAGTTCCAAACCTTTTATTTCCATACTCATCAACAATTCATGAGCAACGTTGAAATCAATAGGGCCAGAATTACTTAATAATGGCGGAAAATTATTAGTATCAAAATCCGCAATTTCAAATTTAGTAAAGCCATTGTTTAGTATGCCAAAAACTTCCTGCTCTGGATATCCATTTTCTACTGAAAAATCATTTTGAACGTTATTTAAAAAATTGTAATCTGTATGTAAACCAGAAATTAAAAAGAAATTTAATTGTCTCTTTTTAACATATTCCATAATACTCCTAAATGATGAATTAGGCTGGTATAGAATAAAGAAATCTATGTCCTCCAGGTCTTTTAAATTTACAGAAGGCTTTATAATGCGAACAGCTCGTTGCTCGTTACTTTCAATAGACTTTTTTAAAACTCCTAAATCCGGATGGACTATTTGGGATATTAGGGCAATATTGGTTTTTTCGTCTAATACCTCAATTGATGCACTTCGAATATTATTAGATACATTTTTTTCATTTTGAAGTTGGGATACGGCAACATTTATACTTTTTACACCAACAGTTTTAGCATCCAGTTCTAGTCTTATAGTTTTTGTGTTGTTGCTTTTGGATAACGAAATTGTTTGAGTGTTTGCTAAATCATTATTAATACGA
Organism: Maribacter sp.; assembly: GCA_965662155.1. Taxonomy (GTDB): domain Bacteria; phylum Bacteroidota; class Bacteroidia; order Flavobacteriales; family Flavobacteriaceae; genus Maribacter. Next base: position 14,177 of record CBFIGW010000044.1, read on the forward strand.
ACACTTACCTTTACTGTTACACTACTTTGACCTTGATAATTAACATAAGTTTCCAATGGAAATTTGTTGTTTAAAAAAGCATATTTATTTAAGGTGATTTCCCCTAGACTTACATCTTCTAATTTAGTAGTGTCCCCAATAGTTATTGCATGTACGGGAATGTTGTTTGTATGGGAAACAATACTGTAATCTTTGCCAATTGTTTGATTACCGTCTGTTATAAGGGCTATTGCTAAATTCTGGTTCCTGTGAATTTCCTTTACCGTTTGTAATGCGTTTTGGATATCTGTTTGTTTAGCATTAAAGGTAAGTTCATTGGCAAGGGAAACATTTTTGCCAAATTGATATATCGAAACATTGAAACGATCTAATATTTTGTCATTTGTGCTAATTTCCTCTACCAATTTGTTAATGGAATCACCATACTGCTTTATGGATTCGGAATTATCGACTAGGAGCACCAAATTGGGCTTTTCAATAGTATAAGAAGTTTTAGATAGTTTTGGATTTATTAAAAGAAGTAATAATCCAAATACGGACAAAAACCTCAAAGAGGCAAGCAGTGGCCTTAAAGCACTTTTTCTTTTAGCTTTATAATAGTATTGAAAAAGTGCTATTGATAATGCAAATACTATGGCAAGACCTATCAATAAGACTGTTTCCGTTTGCATTAAAATTATTTATAGTGAACCTCTAAATGGAATTGAGCGCTAGTAAATTAAACTTACCAAGCAATTTGTATCCCCTAGGTAAGCATACCACCATCTACATTAAGTACCTGACCTGTAACATATGAGGAAAGGTCCGATGCAAAAAAGAGACAGGCATTGGCTATATCCTCAGTAGAACCACCTCGTTTTAAAGGAATACCCTCTCGCCAACCTTGAACGGTTTTTTCGTCCAATTTACTGGTCATTTCTGTTTCAATAAATCCAGGAGCAATAGCATTGCAACGAATGTTTCTTGAACCAAGTTCCAAAGCTACTGATTTCGTGAATCCAATCATACCTGCTTTAGAAGCCGCATAATTGGTTTGACCTGCATTTCCTTTCACCCCAACAACACTACTCATGTTTATGATAGAACCCTTACGCTGCTTTAACATAGTTCTTTGCACAGCTTTGGTCATGTTAAAAACAGACTTAAGATTGATGTCGATAACCGTATCAAAATCTGCTTCTGACATGCGCATTAACAGATTATCCTTTGTAATACCTGCGTTATTGATCAGTACATCGACAGCTCCACCAAAATCCTTTAAAACATTATCTACCAATTGTTGAGCTTCCTCAAAGCTTGCAGCATTGCTTTTGTAAGCCTTGGCCTTTATACCTAAAGAGATTAATTCCTTTTCCAATTCCAAAGCAGGTGCTTCACTAGAACTATATGTAAAAGCAACATTTGCACCGTGTTCTGCAAAGATCTTTGCAATTCCTTTTCCTATACCTCTGCTTGCGCCAGTAATAATTACGTTTTTTCCTTCTAACAATTTCATAAGTTATCTCTTTAAAAGGTGGTTATATCAAATATAAGTCTTGTTTGAAAAATAGGCTAAAAAAAATCCCGTGTAAAACGGGATTTTATAGATTTTAAGAAGTTTTTAACCCATCACCTCTTTAACTTTTAAACCTATTTCAGCAGGTGAATCCACTACATGGATACCATGTTCGCGCATAATTTTCTTTTTAGCTTGTGCAGTATCGTCACTACCGCCAACAATAGCACCGGCATGGCCCATAGTTCGTCCAGCGGGAGCAGTTTCACCGGCAATAAAGCCAACAACTGGTTTTTTGCTACCACTTTCCTTGTACCATTTTGCGGCATCCGCCTCTAACTGACCACCAATTTCTCCGATCATAACCACACATTCCGTTTCTGGGTCATTGATCAATAGTTCAACAGCCTCTTTTGTAGTCGTTCCAATTATTGGGTCACCACCAATACCTATGGCGGTAGTAATACCTAATCCTTGACGAACAACTTGGTCAGCAGCTTCATAAGTCAATGTACCTGATTTTGAAACTATTCCTACTTTACCTTCTTTAAACACAAATCCTGGCATTATGCCGACCTTAGCTTCACCAGGCGTAATTACACCAGGGCAATTTGGACCAATTAATCTGCAATCTTTATCTTTAATGTAGTTGGCCGCCATTACCATATCTGCAACGGGAATACCTTCTGTAATCGTAATAATTACTTTAATTCCTGCATTGGCAGCTTCCATAATTGCATCAGCAGCGAATGCCGGTGGCACAAAAATTATAGTAGTATCCGCACCAACCTTCTCAACTGCTTCGCTTACGGTATTAAAAACAGGTTTTCCCAAATGCTCTTGACCACCTTTACCCGGTGTTACCCCACCAACGATATTGGTGCCATATTCAATCATCTGTTCTGCATGGAAGGTTCCTTCACTCCCAGTAAATCCTTGAACAATTATTTTGGAATCCTTGTTTACTAAAACGCTCATATCTACAGTTGGTTTTTATTTCTTTTGTGCAAAAATATATGTTTGTGAATGAATACTAAAGTATTCTAGTCCTTATTTATTTTCTAGTTTTTTAATTATCTCTGGAATCTTTTTGGTGTAAGCCATTTGTTTCAGTTTTTCCCTTGATTCCTCTATGGGTGTACCAAAGTAACTTTTCCCACCTGGCACAGATTTGGTAACCCCTGTCTGACCCATAATTACAGCTTTTTTACCAATGGTAATTCCGCTGTTTGTTCCCACTTGGCCCCATAAAGTTACTTCATCCTCAATGATAACACATCCTGCTATACCAGTTTGTGAGGCAATTAGGCATTTTTTACCAATTACAGTGTCATGCCCTACATGTACTTGATTATCGATTTTTGTTCCTTCGCCAATCGTGGTATCGCCCGTTACACCGCGATCTATGGTACAGAGCGCGCCTAAATCTACCTGGTCATGAATAACCACTCTCCCACCAGATTTTAATTTGTCAAATCCTTCTGGTCTATTTTTATAATAAAATGCATCGGCACCAATAACTGTCCCAGCGTGTATGGTAACATTATTCCCTATAACACAATTGTCATATATGCTAACATTTGCATGAATAGTACAATTACTACCAATAATTACATCATTTCCAATAAATATATTTGGTTGTAAAACCGTTCCCTTTCCAATTAATGCGGAATCTGCAATATTTTTATTTGATGAATTGAAAGGTTTAAAGTAGTCCGTTAGTTTATTAAAGTCCCTAAAGGGATCATCGGAAATCAACAATGCTTTTCCTTTGGGACAATCTACCTTTTTATTTATCAGTACAATAGTTGCATTGGAATTTAATGCTTTGTCATAATATTTTGGGTGGTCTACAAATACGATATCCCCTTCCTGCACTACATGAATCTCATTCATGCCCTGAACTGGAAAATTAGAATCGCCCACATATTCCGAATTTATAATTTCAGAAATCTGTTGTAGGGTAAATGTAGTTGGGAATTTCAATGACTATTTGTTTATTCCTTTACACGCTCCATATAAGAACCGCTAGAAGTATCAATTTTAATTTTATCGCCCTCATTTATAAATAAAGGTACATTCACCTCTGCCCCTGTCTCAACCTTAGCAGGTTTGGTAGCATTTGTAGCGGTATTGCCTTTAACGCCTGGCTCGGTATAGCTTATTTCCAAGACCACACTAGCTGGCATATCAACGGATAACGGCATGCTATCTTCTGTATTGAACATGATTTTAACCACTTCCCCTTCCTTTAAAAGGCCAGGTGCATCCAAAGAACTTTCTTGTAAGGTTATTTGGTTATAATCATCGGTGTTCATGAAATGATATGTTTCTCCTTCGGCATATAAAAATTGATAGGAACGTGTCTCAACACGTACATCTTCAATTTTATGTCCAGCAGAAAATGTATTGTCTAGTACTTTTCCTGTGGAAACACTTTTCAACTTGGTTCTAACAAAAGCGGGTCCTTTACCCGGTTTTACATGTAAAAATTCAATGATTTTATAAATATCGTTGTTGTATCTAATACATAATCCTTTTCTAATATCTGATGTAGATGCCATTCTTAGTTTTGTTGTTTAATATTGATAGGATAGAATAATACCCTAATAGTAGTTTACTTTTTAATTATTGCTAAAATACCCTTTCATTATGCCTCTTTGAGAATCCCTGATAAATTGTAAGATTTCATCCCGTTCTGGCGTAGCTTCCATTTCAGCTTCAATGATTTGTACCGCCTGTGTATTGTTATAATTTTTTTGATAAAGAATTCTATAAATATTCTGGACTTCCCTGATTTTTTCGGATTTAATACCCCTTCTTCTTAATCCTACAGAATTAATTCCTACATATGACAAGGGTTCCCTTGCTGCCTTAACATATGGTGGTACGTCTTTCCTTACCAATGAACCACCTGTTACAAAGGCATGCTGGCCTATAGAGACAAATTGATGTACCGCAACTAATCCAGCAAGGATAACATTGTCACCAATTGTAACGTGACCTGCTAACGTTGAGTTGTTCGAGAAAATACAGTTATTACCTACCAAACAATCATGGGCAACATGGCAATACGCCATGATCAAACAATTTTTGCCAATTACAGTTTTCATTCGATCAGAGGTACCTTTATGTATCGTAGCACATTCTCTAATGGTAGTTCCATTACCAATCACAACAGTAGTTTCCTCACCATCATATTTTAAATCTTGGGGAGGTGCGGAAATAACAGCGCCAGGGAAAATATTACAATTTTTACCTATACGTGCCCCTTCCATAATGGTAACGTTGGAGCCTATCCAAGTACCTTCACCAATGGTTACATTATTGTGTATCGTGGTAAAAGGTTCTATTACTACGTTTTTTGCGATTTTGGCACCAGGGTGTACATAAGCAAGCGGTTGATTCATACTACTTTTCTTCTTTTGATTTTACAATTTGCGCCATTAATTCCGCTTCTGAAACTAGCTTTCCATTGGCATAAGCATACGCTTGCATATGACAGATACCTCTTCGGATCGGTGATATTAAATCACACTTAAAAATTAATGTATCACCCGGCAATACTTGCCTTTTAAATTTCACATTGTCCATTTTCATGAAAAATGTAAGATAATTTTCTGGATCTGGCACGGTACTTAAAACTAAAATACCACCAGTTTGAGCCATGGCTTCAACCTGTAAAACCCCTGGCATTACGGGAGCTCCTGGAAAATGACCAACAAAAAACGGTTCGTTCATGGTCACATTTTTAACACCTACCACATGGGTATCCGATAGTTCCAGTATTTTGTCTACCAACAAAAACGGAGGCCTATGGGGTAACATATTCATGATTTGCGTAACATCCATTAGAGGAGTGGCATGCAAATCATAGCTAGGAACATTATTACGTTTTTCTAGTTTAATGATTTTAGAAAGTTTTTTTGCAAATTGGGTATTTACATAGTGCCCAGGTTTATTTGCGATTACCTTACCCCTAATTCTAGTGCCTGCCAAGGCCAAATCCCCGATTACATCCAATAACTTATGACGTGCGGCTTCATTTGGTTGATGCAGCGTAAGATTATCCAAAATACCATTTGGTTTTACAGAAAGCTTCTTTTTATTAAAAGCTTTCTCTAATTTTTTCATTGTTTCCTCAGAAATCTCCTTATCTACATATACAATGGCATTATTTAGGTCGCCTCCCTTTATTAAACCATGTTCCAAGAGCATTTCCAATTCATGCAAAAAACTAAAGGTACGTGCATCTGCAATCTCGGACTTAAAATCCGATAATTTTTCCAAGGTTGCATTTTGTGTACCTAGAACTTTAGTACCAAAATCTACCATTGTGGTTACTTGATATTCATCTGAAGGTATTACCGTTATTTCACTACCAGTAGCCTCATCCTTATAGGATATCACTTCTTTGATAACATACTCTTCGCGCATGGCGTCCTGCTCAATTATTCCTGCATTTTCAAGCGCCTCTACAAAAAACTTGGAAGAACCATCCATTATCGGAGGTTCCGGGGAGTTTAATTCTATTATAACATTATCTATTTCTAGACCTACTAAAGCGGCAAGTACATGCTCTGAGGTCTGAATTTTAACACCTCTCTTTTCCAAATTAGTGCCTCGTTGCGTATTAATAACATAATTGGCATCCGCCTCTATTATAGGTTCCCCTTCCAAATCAACCCTTTTAAAGGCATAACCATGGTTCTCAGGTGCCGGCTTAAATGTTATGGTAACATCCTCTCCAGTATGTAGGCCAACCCCGGTTAATGAGGTTTCCTTAGCTATAGTTGTTTGTTTAATTGTAGTTTTCATCGTCAATCCCTACTTTTCTAAGTTGTCGATTCTATTTATTATTTTAGGTAAGTTCTTAAAGTGAACATATGATTTGTTGTAATCACCATAATTAAGGGCGGGGGATCCCTGTAAAACCTCGTTGACCTAAACAGATCTTCCTATTCCGGACTGTGCTTGTATTTTCACATTGTCACCAATAGTTATATGGCCAACAATTCCGACTTGGCCTCCTATCATACAATGCTTTCCAATTTTTGTGGAACCTGCAATACCAGTTTGTGCGGCTATTACCGTATGCTCGCCAATTTCAACATTATGGGCAATTTGTATCTGATTATCTAATTTAACACCTTTTCTAAGAATGGTTGAACCTAAAGTTGCCCTGTCTATAGTAGTACCTGCACCAACATCTACATTATCTTCTATTATAACGTTTCCTGTTTGTGGTACTTTGGTAAACTCACCATTTTCGTTAGGGGCAAAACCAAAACCATCCGCTCCTATTACAACTCCGCTATGAATAACACAGTTGTTTCCAATACTACTTTCAGAATATATCTTGGCACCCGCAAAAACAATAACGTTGTCTCCAATACTTACATTGTCACCTATATACACGTTAGGGTATATTTTAACCTTATTGCCAATGGTAACATTATTGCCCAAGTAAGAAAATGCACCTAAATACAATTCACTACCATAGGTTGCCGTGTCCGACTTAAAAACAGGTTCCTCAATTCCTGTTTTATTATTTTTAACTTGATTATAATATTCTAATAATTTAGAAAATGACTTATAAGCATCCTCAACTTTAATAAGTGTCGTAGTAATATCTTGTTCTGGTACAAAGTCTTTATTAACAATGGTGATAGAGGCTTTTGTCTTGTAAATAAATGAAGTGTATTTTGGATTGGCCAAAAACGTTAAGGAGCCTTTTTCACCCTCTTCGATCTTTGCAAGCTTAT
>CBFIGW010000045.1:0-21340 GCA_965662155.1 Maribacter sp.
AAAAAAAAATCGACCTATATGGTCGATTTTTTTGGTTTTAATAACATGGCATCAGGATATTTTTTCCTGACTTCATTGAATTTTCGTTCAGCTTCAAGTTTAGATTTGAAACGGCCAACACGTACCCTGTAAGTTGGTGAGTCAAAGTCAATTTTGGAAGAAAGCTCAGGAAAATCTACTTCTACATTGGACTTAATATTTTGGGCCTTTGTGTAATCGCCAAAACCTACCTGTATTCTATAATATTCAGAATTACTCTTGTTGGATTTGTATATTTCTAGTAGTTCTGAGATTTGATTGTCCTGTTCTATGTTTATTTGTCCTTCTTGTGCAAAGCCAAAATTCATAGCTAAAACTATAGATGAGAAATAAATAAATTTTTTCATTGTAAAATAATTTATAGGTTTTAAGCACCTCTGCAAATGTAATTTTTTAAGGTCTAATTGGTTAGCTATTTTTATTATTTAGAACAGGTATAAATTATAAATTATAAATAGATTAACATTTTTTCAAATAAAGTCTATGTCGTATTTTTGCCTTCGATTTAGGCATTTAATCGGTTACCTTTGGGTAATCGTTTACTAATATCATGCCAAGATTCCGATTGAAATATATTATATATGAAAAAGGTTCCATACCGCAATCAATTTTCCAAAGTCCTAGGTTTCAGCTTAGTAGTTTGTCTGCTTTTTTCGGTTATGTCATCGGCTCAAGAAGAAGGTGATGCTGCTGTTGCAGGTGGTGATGCTGCTGCCGGCAAGGCATTGTTCAATCAGAACTGTGCCGCATGTCATGCGCTTAACAGAAAAATGACCGGCCCTGCGCTGGCCAATGTTGAGGCTAGATTGGCTGAAGATGAGGGATTGGATAAAGAATGGCTTTATGCTTGGATTAAAAATAGTCCAGGAATGATTAAGTCTGGAGATGCATATGCTAATAAGATATATGCTGAGTATAATCAAGCTGCAATGACTGCGTTTCCTACGTTGTCCAATGCTGATATTGATAATATTTTGGCGTATACGGCCGCTCCACCTCCTGCGCCTGCCACTGCTTCGGTTGAAGTTGGTGCTGGGAATGTTGCTGAAAATAGTTCTTCCTCCGGTATCTCTAACGAGGTGATCTTGGGAGCTTTAGCATTAGTTTTTGCCTTATTGGTAGTGATGTTGTTTTTGGTGAACAATACGCTACGCAGAATTGCAGAAGCTAATGGTATTACTGTGGAAAAAGAGGGTGGCGTTAAAAGAAAACCGCTGTGGAAGGCTTTTGCCCAGAATCAATTTTTGGTTTTGGTGACTGTAATCTTTTTGTTGTTGGGCAGTGCTTATTTTGCATATGGATGGATGATGCAAGTTGGTGTTGATCAGGGTTACGCTCCAATTCAACCAATTCACTATTCTCATAAAATACATGCTGGTGATAATAAGATAGAGTGTAAGTACTGTCATTCGTCTGCAAGGGTTTCAAAACATTCTGGAATTCCTTCGCTTAATGTGTGTATGAATTGTCATAAATCTATTTATGAGTATAAAGGTAATCCGGAGGGTCCTTCTCAAGAGGATTTGGCCAATGGTTATACCAATGAGTTTTATACAAAAGAAATCAAGAAGCTTTATAAAGCTGTAGGTTGGGATGAGGAGAACCAAAAATATACTGGGGAAAGTCAGCCGGTAGAGTGGGTTCGTATTCATAATTTGCCTGATTTCGCTTATTTCAATCACTCACAACACGTGTCTGTTGCTGGAGTTGAATGTCAGACTTGCCATGGTCCTGTTGAGGAAATGGAAATTATGTACCAATATTCTCCTTTGACTATGGGATGGTGTATTAATTGTCACCGTGAAACCAATGTTAAAGTTGAGGGTAATGAGTATTATGAGAAAATACATGCTGAGCTTTCCAAGAAATATGGCGTGGAGAATTTAACGGCTGCTCAAATGGGTGGGTTAGAATGTGGAAAGTGTCACTATTAATAAATAATTAAAGAAGCTAATTACAGATATTACGTATGGCATCAAACAAAAAATATTGGAAGAACGAAGCGGAGTTAAATCCTAACGATTCCATTGTTGAGGCGCTAAATCAAAACGAATTTGTAGAGCAGATTCCTGTTGATGATTTTTTGGGGGATAAAGAGACTTTGTCTTCAACGAATACCAATAGAAGGGATTTTCTTAAGTATGTTGGTTTTAGTACAGCAGCGGCTTCTTTGGCGGCATGTGAGGGACCGGTGGTGAAATCTATTCCCTATGTGGTGCAACCAGAAAATATTGTTCCTGGGGTTGCTAATTATTATGCTACTTCAATTGCCAATGGGTTTGATTTTGCTAGTATATTAATTAAGACAAGAGAGGGTAGGCCTATCAAGGTTGAGAATAATACCTTGGCCAAAGTTGGTGGTAACGCCAATGCTAGAATACAGGCGTCTGTACTCTCTTTGTATGATAGTACTAGGTTGCAGGGGCCATTAGCGAATGGCGAGCCAGTGGAATGGTCTTCTTTGGACGCTGCGGTAAAGGCTAAAATGGCCAGTCTTAGTGGTTCTTCTAAACAATTTGTTTTGTTGACACAAACTTATGCTAGTCCTTCTACAAATAGAATGATTGCTGAGTTAATAGCATCAAATGAATATGTAAGGCATGTTACTTATGATGCAATTTCTGAGGATGCTGCCTTAACGGCTTATGAAAATGTGTACGGTGAGCGTGCTTTGGCTGATTATGATTTTGAAAAGGCCGGTTTAATTATTTCTATTGGTGCGGATTTCTTGTCAGATTGGCAAGGTGGTGGTTATGATAGTGGTTATTCCAAAGGTCGCGTACCACAGAAAGGTAAAATGTCTAGGCATATACAAGTAGAGGCCAACATGTCCTTGACCGGTGCTAATGCGGATAAAAGAATTCCATTAACACCAACGGCGCAGAAAGTTGTGCTGGCTAAGCTGTATGGTAAGTTGAATGGTACTTCTGTTAGTGGTAACACTTCGGAATATGATGCTATTGTGGATCAAATAAGCGCCGAAATTCGAAGTGCTGGTTCTAATGCTGTTGTGGTGACTGGATTAGATGATGTGAATGCCCAGTCCGTTGTTTTGGCGATCAATAAAATGTTAGGTAGTAAGGCATTTGATCCTTCTGCGCCTAGATATGTAAGACAAGGTAGTGTTAAAGCAGTTAATGCTTTAATTGCTGATATGAATGCCGGTAAGGTAGGGGCTTTGATAATGGACGGTGTTAATCCTGTATATTCATTGCCAAATGCTGCGGATTTTAAATCAGGCTTGGAAAAGGTTGATATGTCTGTTGCATTTTCCACAAATTTGAATGAGACTACGGAATTGGTACAATATGTTGCTGCAACTAACCATTATTTGGAATCTTGGGGTGATGTAGAGGTTAAGAAAGGTCATTATAGCTTGATGCAGCCTACGATTAAGGAGTTGTTTGATACTAAACAATTTCAATCTGCCGTATTGGGTTGGATGGGTAGTGAGCAAACCTATTATGAATATATTAAGGATACTTGGAATACTTCCATATTAAATGGAGCAAGTTGGAGTCAAGCATTGCAAGATGGCGTTTTCAGTACGGACACAATGGTGGTTGCTGAAGAAAATCAGATTGCAACTGATGTTGAGTCTCCTGAAGTTGAAAATACATTGCCAATTGCCTCGGCTATTCGTTCTTTGGCGAATGCCACTAATGACGGAATGGAATTGACATTGTATTCCAAAGTGGGTATGGGAGATGGTCAACAGGCCAATAATCCATGGTTGCAAGAGTTTCCCGATCCTATTACAAGGGTAGCGTGGGATAACTACGTAACCATATCAAAAGCAGATGCGGAAACGTTAGGGGTTAGCAATGTAAATGTTGCCAATGGTGGCATGGACGGGAATTATATTTCTTTAACCGTTAATGGCGTAACAATAAATAAAATACCTGTAGTGGTTCAACCTGGTCAGGCTAAGGGATCGGTTGGTCTTGCGTTTGGTTATGGTAAAACCGTGGGTATGAAAGAGGAGATGCAGACCGGTGTAAATGCTTTTGTTTTATATGATGGGTTTTCAGCAAATCAATCCGTAAGTGTTGTAAAAGAAGAGGGTAATCATGAATTTGCTTGTGTTCAGTTGCATAAAACTTTAATGGGTAGAGGTGATATCATTAAAGAAACATCTTTAGAGATATTTAATACTAAAGACCATGCGGAGTGGAACCATGTTCCACAGGTATCTTTAAATCATCAAGAAGTGCCTGCTACTTCAGTAGATCTTTGGGATAGTTTTGACCGCTCAATTGGGCATCACTTTAACATGTCGATTGATCTTAATGCCTGTACAGGTTGTGGAGCTTGTGTAATTGCATGTCATGCAGAAAACAATGTTCCTGTAGTAGGGAAACAAGAAGTTAGAAAATCTAGGGATATGCATTGGTTGCGTATCGATAGATATTACTCTTCAGAGGAATCTTTTGAAGGAGATAATATAAAGAAAGAGGAATTTGACGGTCTCTCTGGTGAAAAAGGTTCTTTGGGTGGTTTTGGTGAATTGGAAGATCCATCAGAAAATCCACAAGTAGCTTTTCAGCCGGTTATGTGCCAGCACTGTAATCACGCACCTTGTGAAACAGTATGCCCCGTGGCGGCAACGTCCCATGGTAGGCAAGGTCAAAACCAAATGGCTTATAACAGATGTGTAGGTACAAGATATTGTGCAAACAACTGTCCTTATAAGGTAAGAAGATTTAACTGGTTCTTGTATAACAACAATGACGAGTTTGATTTCCATATGAACAATGATTTGGGTAAAATGGTATTGAACCCAGATGTTAATGTTCGCTCAAGAGGTGTTATAGAAAAATGTTCTATGTGTATTCAGAAAACACAATTAACTATTCTTGAAGCTAAAAGAGATGGTAGAGTTATTGAAGATGGTGAGTTCCAAACAGCATGTTCTTCTGCCTGTGGTAATGGAGCCATAGTTTTTGGAGATATTAATGATGAAAAGAGTAAAGTCTCCGAACTTAAAGAAAGTGACCGTATGTACCATTTATTGGAGCATGTAGGTACAAAACCAAATGTATTCTATCACGTAAAAGTTAGGAATACCAACGAAGCTTAAACAATACTAGAAAGTAATTATAATAGAAGTCTATGGCGTCGCATTACGAAGCACCTATACGAAAACCCCTAGTAACCGGAGATAAAGGTTATCACGATGTTACCGTGGATATTGCTGCTCCAGTGGAAGGCAGGGCCAATAAACATTGGTGGATTGTTTTCTCTATTGCCTTAGTGGCATTTCTTTGGGGAGTGGGTTGTATTATTTATACCGTATCAACCGGTATTGGTACCTGGGGTCTTAACAAGACCGTTAACTGGGCATGGGATATTACCAACTTTGTATGGTGGGTAGGTATTGGGCATGCCGGTACATTAATATCTGCCGTACTATTGTTATTCCGTCAAAAATGGAGAATGGCCATTAACCGCTCTGCGGAAGCAATGACTATTTTTTCCGTAATTCAGGCTGGATTATTTCCAATTATACACATGGGTCGTCCTTGGTTGGCGTATTGGGTATTGCCTATTCCAAACCAATTTGGTTCATTATGGGTAAACTTTAATTCACCATTACTGTGGGATGTATTCGCTATTTCTACCTATCTATCTGTATCATTAGTGTTCTGGTGGACAGGTTTATTGCCCGATTTTGCAATGATCCGCGATAGAGCTGTACTACCATTTCAAAAGAAAATATATAGTTTATTAAGTTTTGGTTGGAGTGGACGTGCTAAAGATTGGCAACGTTTTGAAGAGGTTTCCTTGGTTTTGGCAGGTCTTGCCACTCCACTGGTTCTTTCTGTACATACCATTGTATCTTTTGATTTTGCCACTTCGGTAATTCCTGGTTGGCATACAACTATATTCCCACCTTACTTTGTTGCTGGGGCAATTTTCTCTGGTTTTGCAATGGTAAATACGTTATTGATAATAATGCGTAAAGTATGTAGTCTTGAAGATTACATTACGGTACAGCATATAGAGCTAATGAATATTGTAATTATGATTACAGGTTCAATAGTAGGATGTGCGTATATTACAGAGTTGTTTATGGCCTGGTATTCGGGTGTGGAATATGAGCAATATGCATTCTTAAATAGGGCGACAGGACCTTACTGGTGGGCTTATTGGTCAATGATGACTTGTAATGTATTCTCGCCACAGTTCATGTGGTTCAAGAAACTTAGAACCAGTATCATGTTCTCTTTCTTTATTTCTATTGTTGTAAACATAGGAATGTGGTTCGAAAGATTTGTGATTATCGTAACGTCATTACACCGTGATTATTTACCATCATCATGGACAATGTTCTCTCCAACATTTGTGGATATAGGTATCTTTATTGGTACAATAGGATTCTTCTTTGTTTTGTTTCTTTTATATGCAAGAACATTCCCAGTTATTGCTCAGGCAGAAGTAAAGTCTATTTTAAAGTCTTCAGGTGAGAAATATAAAAAATTAAGGGATGCTGGTAAGCCTTTATATCAAATATCAACTGCAAATGCAGTAGTTAAAGAGTCAATTACAGATGATGTTTTAATGGGTGAAGCAACACCTACAGAAGGGGATAAGGTTGGTGTAAATGAACTCTTGAGTTCAATAGGAACATTTGATCCTACCAAGGAAGCTGTAGATGATCTTAAGAAAGTAAAAGGAATTGGGCCTCAAATGGAGGCAACGTTAAATCAAATTGGAATATTCTCATTTGCACAAGTTGCTAGAATGACAGAAAGAGAGTATAACTTATTGGATTCTATCACTGGATCCTTCCCAGGAAGGGCGCAGCGCGATGATTGGGCAGGACAGGCAAAAGTATTAAATAACAAAAAGTAGATATGGCATCTAAAGTTATTCAGGCATTTTACAACGACGATGACGTGCTAATGCATGCTGTGAAAAAAGTAAAGGCCGCTAAACATCATATTGAGGAAGTATATTGTCCTTTTCCAGTACATGGTTTGGACAAAGCCATGGGATTGGCACCAACCCGTATAGCTATTACATCTTTTATGTATGGTTGTGTAGGTCTTGCCGTAGCGGTATTGATGATGAATTATATAATGATTGAAGATTGGCCCCAAGATATTGGTGGTAAACCAAGCTTTAGTTATTTAGAAAACATGCCGGCATTTGTGCCGATTATGTTTGAGCTTACTGTTTTCTTTGCGGCTCACTTAATGGTAATAACATTCTATTTAAGAAGTAGGTTATGGCCATTCAAAGAAGCCGAGAATCCAGATGTAAGAACTACTGACGATCATTTTTTAATGGAAATTGAAATCCATAACAATGAGCAGGAGTTAAAGGACTTATTGGCAGATACAGGTGCCGTAGAAATTAGTATATCAGAAAAAAGCAGTCATTAAATATGAACAGTTTTACAAAAATAGTAACGGTATTATGTTTGGTCATACTTGTTGCGGCTTGCCAGGACAATAGTAAGCCTAACTATCAATATATGCCCAATATGTATGAATCGGTTGGATATGAAACCTACAGTAAAGTTGGTTTTCTTCCATCTTCTTCCGAAGCACTTTTGCCACCCGCTAATACAATTAATAGAGGTTGGTTGCCATATGAAATTGAGAATACTCCGGAGGGTAAAGAATTGGCAAGGTTAAATACTAGTCCGTTAGATTCTATGGCTACTGAGGAAAATTTAGCTGTTGGCGCGGAACTTTATACAATCTATTGTGCTATATGCCATGGCAATAATGGTAAAGGACAGGGGACTTTAGTGAAAAGGGAAAAAATATTAGGTGTACCTAGTTATGATGATCCCGCACGTAATATTACTGTAGGAACCACATTCCATACCGTTCAATATGGATTAAATTCTATGGGTTCATATGCATCCCAAATGAATACTACGGAAATGTGGCAAGTTTCGGAATATGTAATGAAGTTGAAACAAGATTTAACCAAATAACAGGTAAACAATACTATGTATACGTTATCAAATAGACTAAAGTTAGGTTCCATTATATTAATGGCTGTAGGACTTCTTGGCATAATAGGAGGTTTTGTTATGGCTCCTGGAACTGTAGAAGAGGCTAAGGCAATTGTTGCTAGTCATGACGTTGGTCATGGTTCTGGTCATGCTGCAGATGATTCAAATGAAGTAAAAGCAAATGGGCATGGTGAAGAGGCTTCTCATGGAGAATCTCATGATGCTGCCCACGATGAACACGTGTTACACCAATTACAGAATAAGCCATGGGCTGCGCTTTACGTAGCGGCATTTTTCTTTATGATGATTGCCCTAGGGGTACTTGCATTTTATGCAATACAACGCGCTTCGCAAGCAGGGTGGTCACCTCTGTTATTTAGGGTAATGGAAGGAATAACGGCGTACTTGGTTCCTGGAGGAATTATAGTTTTTGTTATACTGGTACTTTCAGTTCTTCATATGAATCATTTATTTGTATGGATGGATGCTGATGTAGTAGCACATGATGAATTGCTACAAGGTAAATCTGGTTATTTGAACCCTACATTCTTTTTAATACGTGCAGCGATCTTTTTAGGTGGTTGGATAGCTTACAGGGAATATTCAAGAAAACTATCGCTTCAACAAGATGAATCTGATGATAACTCTAATTTTAAATTGAACTTTAGAATCTCAGCCGCTTTTCTTGTGTTCTATTTGATTTCAGAATCTATTATGTCAAGGGATTGGATAATGAGTGTTGATCCACACTGGTTTAGTACTTTATTTGGCTGGTATATTTTTGCAAGTATGTTCGTATCCGGTATTACTGTTATAGCTATGGTTACCATCTACTTGAAATCTAAAGGATTATTAAACGATGTGAATGATAGCCATATCCATGATTTGGCAAAATTCATGTTCGGGATAAGTATTTTCTGGACCTATCTTTGGTTTTCACAGTTCATGTTAATTTGGTATTCAAACATTCCAGAAGAAGTAACGTATTATGTTACAAGAATTCAGGATTACCGTTTGCCTTTCTTTGGTATGGTGGCCATGAACTTTTTATTTCCTGTGCTTTTATTGATGAACAGTGATTATAAACGTATTAATTGGTTCGTAATCATGGCCGGTATTGTAATTCTTGCTGGTCACTATATGGATATTTTTAATGCAATAATGCCTTCAACGGTCGGCGATCAATGGTATATTGGTTTGTCTGAAATTAGTTCAGTATTGTTTTTTGCAGGATTATTTATTTTCTGGGTATTCAGGGCACTTTCAACAGTACCTTTGCAACCAAAAAGAAATCCATTTATTGAAGAAAGTAAACACTTTCATTATTAGTAGTTATAAAGTATAATATTAAAGGATACAATGACGACATTATTAACTTTAGCTGTATTAGTTCTCGTGGCAATTGCTATTTGGCAAATGACTAAAATCTTTGAATTATCACAGCTTAGAACGGAACATTCTGAAATAGCATCAGACAAGGACAACAAGAACAATGGTTACCTTATGTTCGCGTTCTTGATTTTTATCTATGCCATAACAATTTTCAGTTTTTGGAAATATGGTAAATTTTTATTGCCAGAAGCGGCATCCGCACATGGTGCAGAATACGATAGTTTAATGCTTCTTTCCATGGTGATAATTTTTGTGGTTCAAACTATTACACAGGCATTGTTACACTATTTCAGTTATAAATATAAAGGCGAAAAGGGTAGAAAGGCCTTGTTCTATGCTGATAATGATAAATTGGAGTTCATATGGACTATTATTCCTGTAATTGTATTGGCTGGTTTAATCCTTTGGGGATTATATACTTGGACAAACATAATGGACATTAATGATGAGGATGACCCTCTAATTGTAGAGCTTTACGCACAACAGTTTAATTGGACTGCTAGATACGCAGGGGATGACAATGTTTTAGGCGGTGCTAATGTTAGAATGATTGACATAGATCGTGCAAATGTTTTAGGTTTGGACGAATCTGACACCTATGCTGAAGATGATGTTATTGTTAAAGAATTGCACTTGCCCGTTGGTAGAAAGGTAAACTTTAAAATGCGCTCGCAAGATGTATTGCATTCTGCCTACATGCCTCATTTTAGAGCACAAATGAATTGTGTGCCTGGTATGATAACAGAGTTTTCTTTTACACCAATATATACTACTGAGGAAATGCGCCAAAATCCGGATATTGTGGATAAGGTGAAAAGAACAAATAAAATTAGGGCTGAGAAATCTGCTAGTGGTGAAGAAGTTTTAGATCCTTGGGAGTTTGACTATATTTTACTTTGTAATAAAATATGTGGCAAATCTCATTACAATATGCAAATGAAAATCATTGTAGAGTCAGAAGAGGATTACAATAAATGGGTTAACAGTCAATCTACATTTAAGGAAACGGTCTTAAAAGATGACACTGCACCTGCTTTTAATACTGTTGAAGGAATTTCAGCAGCTAATTAAAAGATGAGTATTATAAAATTAAGCTAGAAAAAGAATATTTAAATAAAAAAATCGATTATGTCAGCAGTAACAGCACATGTAGATGATCACGCACAAGAAGATCATGGGCATCATCATAAGGAAACATTTGTAACTAAATACATATTTAGTCAAGACCATAAAATGATTGCAAAACAGTATTTAATTACTGGTTTGATTATGGGCTTTATAGGTATTGCAATGTCTCTTTTGTTTAGAATGCAATTGGCTTGGCCAGGTGAATCTTTTCCTATTTTTGAAGCAGTTCTTGGTAAATGGGCGCCAGGTGGAGTTATGGATGCTGATATTTATTTAGCGTTGGTTACCATTCATGGTACTATCATGGTATTCTTTGTACTTACTGCGGGACTAAGTGGTACTTTTAGTAACTTATTAATTCCTTTGCAGATTGGTGCTAGAGATATGGCATCTGGATTTTTGAACATGGTTTCTTACTGGTTGTTCTTTACATCTAGTGTAGTTATGGTAATTTCTTTGTTTGTAGAAGCTGGTCCAGCTGCTGCAGGATGGACAATTTATCCACCTTTAAGTGCATTGCCAATGGCTCAGCCTGGTTCTGGTATGGGTATGACTTTGTGGTTGGTTTCTATGGCAATATTTATTGCTTCGTCATTATTGGGCTCATTAAATTATGTTGTAACCGTGATTAACTTAAGGACAAAAGGGATGTCCATGACTAGGTTGCCACTTACTATATGGGCGTTTTTTGTTACAGCTATAATAGGTATTATTTCTTTCCCAGTGTTATTATCTGCTGCATTGTTGATGATAATGGATAGAAGTTTTGGAACATCATTTTTCTTATCAGATATATTTATACAAGGTGAAGTTTTACATTATCAAGGAGGTTCACCGGTTCTATATGAACATTTATTCTGGTTTTTAGGACACCCTGAGGTTTACATCGTACTATTACCAGCTTTGGGAATTACTTCAGAAGTAATGTCTACAAATGCTCGTAAACCTATATTTGGATACCGAGCTATGGTAGCTTCTATTTTGGCCATTGCATTTTTGTCAACAATAGTTTGGGGGCACCATATGTTTATTTCTGGTATGAACCCTTTCCTGGGTTCTGTATTTACTTTTACAACCTTATTGATTGCGATTCCATCTGCGGTAAAGGCATTTAACTATATAACTACCTTATGGAAGGGTAACCTGCAGTTAAACCCCGCAATGTTGTTTTCTATAGGTTTGGTTTCTACTTTCATTACAGGAGGTTTAACAGGTATTATTTTGGGAGATAGTACCTTGGATATTAATGTACATGATACTTATTTTGTGGTTGCACACTTCCATTTGGTAATGGGTATCTCGGCACTTTATGGTCTTTTTGCTGGTGTATACCACTGGTTTCCTAAAATGTTCGAAGGCAAGTTGATGAATAAAAATTTAGGTTACGTACACTTTTGGATTACTGCAATTTGTGCTTATGGGGTATTTTTCCCAATGCATTTTGTAGGTATGGCAGGTGTGCCAAGAAGGTACTATGAGAATACCGCTTTTCCAATGTTCGATGAACTTACAGATGTACAGGTATTGATGACGGTATTCGCCATTATAGCTGGAGCTGCTCAATTGGTATTTGTAGCCAACTTTATCTATAGTATATTCTACGGTAAAGTAGGTCCTAAAAACCCATGGAAATCAAATACTCTTGAATGGACTGCTGAACAAAAACATATTCACGGTAATTGGGAAGGTGCTATTCCAGAAGTTCATAGATGGGCTTATGATTATAGCAAGGTTGATGAAAATGATGAATATATTATTCCAGGACAGGATTTCGTTCCACAAAATATTCCCTTACAGAATGATGAAGAGGAATTGAACCATTAAATTCTGAATAAAATATTAAATAAATGCCCAATTAATTTAATTGGGCATTTTTTTTGATATCATACTTCAAAAATAGTTTGTGTATTTTTATCATGGTTTTACACTAAATGAAACATTAATTTATGAAGAAGCAACTTGTTATATTGTTTTTGTTATTAGTAAGTTTTCACACTTTTGGACAAAGAAAACCTAAAATAAAAGGTAATAAGAATGTGGTTGAAGTTCGTGAGGATCTACCTCCGTTTACTGCCGTTGAATTAAATGATGATTTGGAGATTCTGTTACAAAAATCTAATAACGAAGGGTATATGGTTGAAGCTGATGATAATTTATTGGATGTTCTCAAGTTTAAAGTAGAAGACAGTACTTTGATAATTTCATCTTTCTATAAAATCACCTCTAAAAAACGCTTGAACATAACCATCTTTTTTGAAGAGTTAGATAGAATCACCATGAACAATGGTGAAATTAGTATGAAAGATGTTATTACTGCTGATAAATTAGATGTTAAGACAACAGGTACCGCAAGATTGGAATTAAATGCAACTGCAGATATAATAAATATAGAAATGGAAGGGATTAGTTCTGGCGATTTTAACGTGGCTAGCGATTCCTTGAATTTAACCCTTAAGGACCGGATAGATGTTAAGGTGTATGCAACTGGAGAGAAAAATACAATTTATATGTATAAAAATGCTTCAGCCAAGATAGAGGGGAATGTTGATAATGTTATGGCCAAGTTGTATGGTAATAGTAATTTGAAAGCGGAGAAGTTAGAATCAATTTCTACGCTGTTAATCTCCGAAGATTCTCCCAGTGCACGGGTCAATGTAACTCAAGATTTTCAATTATCCTCTAGGGGTTCGTCAAAAACGAGTCTGTATGGAAATCCAAAAATCACAATTTTGGATTTCCTAGATACTTCACAACTAGATAAGGAAAACTAGCTAGCAATAGGTGCTGTTAAACAATGTTCTGGAATCCCAAAGCCATCTACCAATACGTTAATGTGTGGTCTTAATTCTGTACACAAACGTTCTACTCGCTGTCTTATAGCTTTGGATTTAGTGCCGCCAACATAACCTTGTTCCAAAAACCAAGAAGCATCTTTACGTATTTCGGATAGCGCATATAGAGTTCCTAGTTTTTGAAATAATGCTTTAGTCTGCTGATCTTCTATAGTCTGTGTGAAATCAACAAAAATAGTGTAGGCAAGTTCTATACTATATGCTTTGCCCAAGGCCAACAAATGTGTTTGTACTTTTAAAAATGCCTGGTAAGATGGTATACCTTTTTTAATATAGTCCCTTATGCGCATGGCTAGAGTATAGGTCAGCCTTCTTGTTCTATATTCAAAAGCATGTTTGTGAAATTTTGGATTGTATAAATGGTCTTTATCAACCTTATTGGCATATATAGGATTAATTGTAGAGAGCTTATCACTTAATTGCTGGCTAAGTAATTTTAAAACCGACGTAAATCCGGCGCTATTAAATTCAGCCTTAAAGTCTGATAATACGCCTTTGGCTGCCAATTGTAATAAAACGTTATTATCACCTTCAAATGTGGTAAAGATATCCACATCGCCTTTTAAATCGGCAATTCGGTTTTCTAACAAATATCCTTTTCCTCCACAAGCTTCTCTACATTCTTGTATGGTATCGTTTGCATACCAAGTGATTATTGATTTTAAACCTGCCACCTGGGTTTCTACCTTACGTTTGTCCGGTTGAGATTCATCACAATACAAGGACATCATTTTGTCTAATGTAACGTGATACACATATGCGCTTGCCACCAATGGTATTAATCGGAGTTGGTGTGTAGGGTAGTCCATCAGCAAGTCTTCCTGTATTTTTACGCTGTCATTAAATTGTCTTCGTTTTAAGGCATGTTTAATAGCGATGGTCAATGCCATTTTTGCGCCGCCCAGTCCGGCACGAGCTACACATATTCTTCCTCCTACCAAGGTTCCTAGCATGGTAAAAAAACGTTTGTTCGGATTTTTTATCTCAGAGTGATAAGTGCCATTTTCTGTTATGCAACCGTATTTATTTAAAAGATTAGCTCTGGGTACTTGAACCTGATTAAACCATATTTTACCATTATCTACTCCATTCAGGCCTAGTTTATAACCGTTATCTTTAATGGTTACCCCTGGTAAAGTCTCATGTTTGTTGTTACGCAGTGGGACAAGGATAGCATGTACGCCTTCATTTTTGCCATTTACTATTAATTGAGCAAATACGGAGGCGATTTTAGAATGTAAGGCATTTCCAATATATTCCTTGTTGTCATTTTTTCCAGGAGTATGTATTATAATACTATCCGTTTTATTGTCATAGGTTGCCGTAGTTTTTATTCCTCTTACATTGGATCCATGTCCTGTTTCTGTCATTGCGAAACACCCTAGCAATTCAGCATTTCCGGCATTTTTTAAATAGGTGTCGTGATGTTCTTTTGTGCCTAACTTTTGAATGCTACCACCGAAAAGCCCAAATTGAACTCCAAATTTTATCGCCATACTGCCATCCACATACATCATATGTTCAAATATTTTTGCATATCCTTCCATATCATTTGTACCACCGTAGGTTTCTGGATAAGCCATGGCGCCATAACCATTTTCTGCAAGCGCTCGTATCTGGTTTAATACAATTTCACGAAACTCTTCCTTATTTCTGTGTACATCCCAATTAAAAATGGGCTGTTTAAGAAAATCCCTAAACTGGTTTACGATATGTTTATGCTCTCCATTTAACATAGCATCAATTTGATTACTATTGTGCAAATTGGAATTGCCATCTCTTTCTATGGCCACATTGAACAAGTGGTTATAATGGTTGGGTTGTATTCCCAAATTAATCTCAATGTCTTTTAGATTATCGTTAAATGGACATTTAGCATGATATTTCGAAGTTACCTTTTGACTAAATCCTGTTAAAGGATAATTTTCACTTTCAATAAGTTCCACTTTAGCGGAAGAGATGATTTGTTTCCAGTTTTTGAATTCATCATCTGATGGTGGTTGGTCGGTATTTAACCATGAATTAAGTCTTTCTTTTTCAAGTTTGTTTAAACTTTGATCCTTTAAAATGGCATTTTGGACAACATTTATTTCCGATGCGGATAATAGGTCATCTGACCAAATCACATAAAAAAAAGGTATGTATTGAAGTATTTCTTTTGGATAAGCAGTTTTTTTCATGATATGAATTTACGATTTATCTGTTAATATTGATGTAAATAAACAGTTATGCTCATAGAACTATTTAACTATCTTTGTTAGCGTATGAACGAGTTTTTAGACCCATCTGGCGAGCATTTTTCCGATGCCGAAGTAGATATAGAAAAAGCATTAAGACCTGTCTCCTTTGATGATTTTACGGGTCAGGAGCAAGTGTTAGAAAATTTAAAGGTTTTTGTTGAGGCGGCCAACCAAAGGGGAGAAGCGTTGGATCATACCTTATTTCATGGCCCGCCAGGACTTGGTAAAACTACCTTGGCCAATATTTTGGCAAACGAACTGGGTGTTGGTATTAAAATTACTTCTGGTCCAGTTTTGGATAAACCGGGTGATTTGGCAGGTTTATTGACTAATTTAGAAGAACGTGATGTTTTATTTATAGATGAAATTCATCGTTTAAGTCCAATTGTAGAGGAATATTTGTATTCTGCAATGGAAGATTATAAAATAGATATCATGATCGAAACGGGCCCTAATGCCCGTACGGTTCAAATCAACCTTAATCCATTTACTTTGATAGGGGCCACAACACGTTCTGGACTCCTAACAGCTCCCATGAGGGCAAGATTTGGTATACAAAGTAGGCTACAGTATTATGATACCGAATTGCTTTCTACCATTGTACAGCGAAGTGCAGAGATTCTTAAAGTGCCTATTACCAATGATGCATCCATAGAGATTGCTGGAAGAAGTAGGGGAACACCAAGAATTTGTAATTCTTTGTTGAGAAGGGTGCGCGATTTTGCTCAAATAAAAGGGAATGGGGATATAGACATGGAGATTTCCAAATTTAGTCTTAAAGCGTTAAACGTGGATGCCCATGGTCTTGATGAGATGGATAACAAAATACTTACTACCATTATTGATAAATTTAAGGGCGGTCCAGTAGGTATAACCACCTTGGCAACTGCAGTTTCTGAAAGTGCGGAAACCATAGAAGAGGTCTATGAACCTTTTTTAATTCAGCAAGGTTTTATTATGCGTACGCCTAGAGGTAGAGAAGTGACGGAATTAGCCTATCAACATTTGGGTAAGGTTAAGGGCGGTCAACAACCTGGCTTGTTTTGAGTGTTAACGCCAAAGCTAAATGGACCAATTTAATTAAGACCGAAGCCAAACGTCTTGGCTTTTTATCTTGTGGTATTTCCAAGGCAGAATTTCTGGAAGAAGAAGCACCAAGGCTGGAAAGCTGGTTAAGCAAAAATATGCACGGCGAAATGGGCTACATGGAAAACCATTTTGATAAGCGTTTAGATCCT
This sequence comes from Maribacter sp., assembly GCA_965662155.1. Classification (GTDB taxonomy): domain Bacteria; phylum Bacteroidota; class Bacteroidia; order Flavobacteriales; family Flavobacteriaceae; genus Maribacter. Next base: position 16,862 of record CBFIGW010000045.1, read on the forward strand.
AGGTTGCTTGTAGACGGGGCAAAATCGGTCATTTCGTTGTTACTAAATTACTATCCTTCCCAAGAGCAAGACGATACTACTTATAAGGTCTCTAAATATGCATATGGTCAAGATTATCATCATGTAATCAAGTTTAAACTTAGGCAGCTGCAAGAATTCATTTCTGAAGAAATTGGAGAGGTAAATGGGCGTGCCTTTGTGGATTCCGCTCCGGTTTTGGATAAAGCTTGGGCCGCAAAAAGTGGATTGGGATGGATAGGTAAAAACTCCAATTTATTAACCCAGCAAGTTGGTTCTTTTTATTTTATTGCAGAGCTAATCGTAGACCTAGACCTTGAATATGGCACACCTGTAACCGATCACTGTGGTACATGTACCGCTTGTTTAGATGCATGCCCCACCGGCGCTATTGTTGAGCCCTATGTGGTTGACGGCAGTAAATGTATATCGTACTTGACTATAGAGTTAAAGGAAAATATCCCCAATGAATTCAAGGGTAAAATGGACGATTGGATTTTTGGCTGCGATGTATGTCAAGATGTGTGTCCATGGAATAAATTTTCAAAGCCGCACCAAGAACCACTTTTTAACCCGCACCCAGAATTGCTTTCTATGACTAAAAAAGACTGGGAAGAGATTACTGATGATGTTTTTAAAAAAGTTTTTAAAAAATCAGCGGTAAAAAGAACTAAACTTTCGGGCCTTATTAGAAATATTGAATTTGCTTCTAAATCTAAATAAGACCTTCATGTCTTTGATAAAGTTGATTCTGTCTTTTTATTGGTTACTATACTTATCGATAACACCAATTTATACTCAGTAATTCAACTTGTTTATCAACTCAAACGTTTGAAATTTCCCCAAGGGTATTTAAACTGATTTGATGTTTATGATTTAGTTATTTTAATATTATATTGGACTCCAATTTAGATAGAAATGACTTTAAAAATATTTTTTTTGAGTCATTCTTTAATTTTATAATTAGTCTTAATGGAAAATAAGGTACAACTTATTACTTATGTTGATAGACTTGGATGTGAACATATTCAAGGATTGAATCTACTACTTAAAAACCAACTTAAAGATTTGTTTGGAGGGGTTCATCTGTTACCGTTTTATTATCCTATAGATGGTGAGGATGCAGGTTTTGATCCCATTGATCATAAAAAAATAGATGACCGTTTGGGTAATTGGAACGATTTAAAAAAGCTAAGCGGTGATGTAGATGTAATGGCTGATCTCATTGTAAACCATATGTCCGCTAAATCTGCAGAGTTTCAAGACTTTCTTGAGAAAGGTGTCGACTCTGAATACGCCGCACTTTTTTTAACTTATGATAAAGTATTTCCTAATGGTGCAACTGAAAGGGACTTATTGGAAATATATAGACCCAGACCCGGATACCCCTTTTCAAGATTTAAATTAAAGAACGGTAAAGAACGACTCATTTGGACAACCTTTACAACCAATCAAATAGATATTGATGTTTACTCCGAAAAAGGAAAAGCGTATTTGGAAGGAATTCTAGACGAATTTCAGAAATCTGGAGTAAATATGATTCGCTTGGATGCCGCCGGGTATGCCATAAAAAAAGCTGGGACCAGTTGTTTCATGATCGATGAAACTTTTAATTTTATTGATCAGCTGACCATAAAGGCAAAGCAAATGGGAATTGCCGTTTTGGTAGAGATACATTCATTCTATAAAACACAGATAGAAATAGCTAAAAAAGTAGATTTTGTTTACGATTTTGCGTTACCCGTTTTGGTTTTGGATACCTTGTTCAATAGTAACGCCAAGAACTTAAAAAATTGGTTGAAGGTAAGCCCAAGGAATGCAATTACGGTATTGGATACCCATGATGGTATTGGCATTATTGATGTAGCTTCAGAGAATGGAAAGAAAGGCCTTATTGATGATAATGTTCTGAATGATATCGTAGAGCAAATGCACGCTAACAGTGGCCATACGAGCAGAAAGGCAACGGGGGCTGCAGCTTCCAATCTAGATTTATATCAGGTTAACTGTACTTATTTTGAGGCACTTGGTAAAAATGAAAAAGCATATCTAATAGCAAGGGCCATTCAGTTTTTTGTTCCTGGAATCCCACAAGTATATTATGTTGGTCTTTTTACCGGTGAGAACGATATGGACTTATTGGCCAAAACAAATGTTGGTAGAGATATAAATCGCCATTATTACACTTTGGAGGAAATTGACAAATGTATTGCAACGCCTTTCTTCCAGAAGTTTAAGAAGCTTATGGTTTTTAGAAATACTCATATATCCTTTAACGGTGAATTTAATTTGTTAACGTCAGAGGATTCTTTACTAAAGTTGAGATGGGAACAAGGGATAGAGTGGTCAGAACTTCATTTAGATTTAAATTCTATGGATTTAAAAATCTCATTTTCATCGGAAAATGGCCCAAGTGAACTCTTCTAAATATATAAGCAATAAATCTACAACGTTATAGTTTTTGAAAAGTTGAAATTCTTAACCAGTTATACCATTGCTATTTATTTAAAATGTTATCTTGTTTCACTATTATTTTAGTTACGAGATTACTGTATTATGAAAATAGACAAACCAAGTTTAAGTTTTTGGCAAATATTTAATATGAATGTTGGATTTTTAGGAATCCAGTATAGTTTTGGTCTGCAACAGACTGCAATAAATCCAATATTCCTTTACTTGGGAGCCACCGAGGAAATGCTACCAATTTTAAATATCGCAGGACCGGTTACCGGATTAATAGTCCAGCCTATTATTGGTGCAATGTCCGATAAGACATGGTCGCCAAAATGGGGCAGGCGAAAACCTTACTTTTTAATTGGGGCTATAATAGGTAGTTTATGTTTGTTTGCTTTCCCAACTAGCCCGGCATTATGGTTTGCCGTAGGGCTTTTATGGATATTGGATGTTGGTAATAATATGGCTATGGAACCTTATAGGGCATTCGTAGGAGATAAATTACCTGAAAAGCAGTTAAGTTTAGGTTTTCAAATGCAAAGTCTTTTTGTAGGGGCAGGTATACTTTTGGCCATGGGTTCTATTGTGGTTTTTCAGGCTTTGTTTGGCGCAGATTCCATTGAAGAAGCTGGAAAAATTCCTAAATGGATTTATTATTCTTTCTATATCGGAGCTATGCTTTCCGTTAGTACCATATTGTGGTCTGTCTTTAAAACACCGGAAATACCTCCTACCGAAGAAGAGATAGCAGAGATAAATGAGTCTAAGACCAAGCCTTTAGGACAACGTATTGCCAAACCATTTCTTGAAATTGCAAAAGCCATTAGGGAAATGCCCAAATTCATGTGGAAACTTGGGGCTGTTTACCTTTTTCAGTGGTACGCTTTATTTGTGTATTGGCAATACATTACTCCTCTGTTCATGAATACTATGGGATACGGTATCTCTGAAGCGGCTTCCCAATCTGCCCAAATGAGTTTAACTTATAATATTATAACTATGGTGGTTGCATTGGGCCTAGTGCCATTAACACTTAAATTTGGTGGAAAAAAAGTATATGCCTTAAGTTTGGTGGGTACTGCTGTAGCTCTATTCGCAATTCCATTTATACAAGACCCATGGCTGGTTTTAGCGCCAATGGTATTATTTGGGATTGGTTGGGCTGCCATGATGGGAGTTCCATATACTATGGTTTCTAAAGTAGTGCCACAAGAGAGAAGAGGTGTTTATATGGGTATTTTGAACATGATGATTGTTATTCCTATGGGGATAGAAACATTGACCTTTGGCCCTATCTACAAATATTTACTTGGTGGTAATGCTATAAATGCTATTCTTTTTGCAGGTGTGTTTTTTGTTATTGCAGCTGTTTTAGCTATGCGATTAAATGTAAAAAAGGGAGTAGAAGCCATTCTATAAGTATCAAAATCAGATATTTTTGATTCTTTATTGGACCTTAAATTAAGGTTCTCGTTTCCTTCTGTATAAATCAAGGTTCTTTTTGAACGATTTCCAAAGAATAGGATTAAATTTGTTAATCTAACCTTGTCTATATGAGTAAAGAAAAACAAAGAAGGGAAGCACTTGTCTATCATGCGAAACCCCAACCAGGAAAGATAAAAATAGTACCCACCAAACCTTATTCCACGCAGCGTGACTTAGCTTTGGCCTATTCTCCTGGGGTTGCCGAACCTTGTTTGGAAATTGAAAAGGACAAGGATAATGCTTATAAATATACGTCTAAAGGAAATCTGGTTGCTATTATTTCTAACGGAACCGCTGTATTAGGTTTGGGGAATATTGGCCCAGAGGCTTCCAAGCCTGTTATGGAGGGGAAAGGCCTTTTATTTAAGATTTTCGCAGATATTGATGGTATAGATATAGAGGTAGATACTGAGGATGTGGACAAGTTTGTGGAAACTGTTAAAATGATTGCACCTACTTTTGGAGGTATAAACCTTGAAGACATTAAGGCCCCAGAAGCTTTTGAAATAGAAAGAAGGTTAA
>CBFIGW010000046.1:0-21325 GCA_965662155.1 Maribacter sp.
TTCCTATTAGGTTTGTTGTAACACTATTTCCTTCAAACTCTAACTTTACCGTGGGATTTGCCCCTGAAAATTTAATATTGAAATAAGTATGGTCGTGCTCGCTAAAACCAATTTTCTTAATATAAGGTGCTAATTTTTCTTTTTGTATTGGATCATCTGCATTTAGGAATGCAAATTTATGATTTGCTTTTAGGTAATCATACAGTTCGCTTTTCCCTTTTATTACACCCTCAATGCCTCCAAATCCTTCTAAATGGGCTTTCCCAAAATTTGTAATATACCCAAAATCAGGTTCGGCAAGACTACAAAGAAATTCAATTTCTTTTTGATGATTTGCCCCCATTTCAACAATAGCAAATTCGGTATTTGGTTGGATTGATAATAAGGTCAAGGGCACACCAATATGATTATTTAAATTGCCTATGGTAGCAATGGTATTGTATTTCTTGGAGAGCACTGCATTGATTAACTCTTTGGTGGTTGTTTTGCCATTACTGCCAGTTAAACCAATTACTTTGGCATTGCTGTTTCTACGATGAAAATTAGAGAGTTGCTGTAAGGTTTCCAGAACATTATTAACTACAATGGAATTTTCATTTACAGCATATTCTTTTTCATCTAATATTACATAAGCAGCCCCTTTTGAAAATGCACTTTCTGTGTATTCATTTCCATTAAAATTATCCCCTTTTAAGGCGAAAAAAATATCACCTTCATTTATTTTTCTGGTGTCTGTACAGATAGATGGATTTTTTAGAAAAATCCCATGTAGTTCTTCTATATTCATAAAATCGAAGATAAAAAAAAGCCCTTTATGAAAAGGGCCTTTTAATCTATTTTGAGCGAAAAATTATTTTGCTTTTTTTCCTCTAACGGTTTTGTTCTTTGTTTTGGATTTAGATCCTACTCTAGACATAGCGCATCTAAAGCCAATATAATCTGTAGCCATATATTGAGGTAGATACCTACGTTGTGCTGGATCTAACCAATATGCCCTATCTCTCCATGAGCCTCCTTTGTAAACCCTTACTTCGTCATTTATTAATGATGTTCTTGTATTGGATTCGTCGTATTGTCTAATAACTTTGCCATCAGCATCCCTTTCTACTTTGTGCTTTGGTGAGTTGTACATTTTTCGTTGATTTTCATCATCCTCCTCGTCACTAAAACGATCGAAGAATCTTGAGGACCCTGGGTCACCATCTCTATATCCTCTATTATCACTAGAAGAGAAGTTGGTTCTTAAATAGGTTTCTTCTTCATCAACTGGAACCATCTTAATTTCTCCAGGCAAGTTTACAGCAACTACTTTTCCGTTAGGTAAGGTATCATAAACGATAGAGTCTCTTAAAATGTTGACTTTACCATCTTCGCCAATGGCTGTTTTCATGTAAATGTTACCTCTATAGTAGTTAAAGTCACTTACTTCGTCATCAACTATTGGTCTATATACATCGGCAACCCATTCTGCAACGTTACCTGCCATATCGTAAAGCCCCAAATCGTTTGGTTTGTAAGACATAACTTCAGCTGTAATGTCAGCGCCATCATCAGACCATCCTGCGATTCCACCGTAATCACCTTTTCCTTGTTTAAAGTTGGCTAATTGGTCTCCACGTCCTACACGTTGTCCGTTTCTAGTATAGTCGCCTTCCCAAGGATATTTTTTTCTACCTCTATAGTTATTATACTCTCTTTGCCCTACTTGAGCCTGTGCGGCATATTCCCATTCAGTTTCAGTCGGCAATCTGTATTCTGGCATAATTACACCACTACTTCGTTTGGCAAATGTGGATACACTATCCTTTTTCATTTTTCCTTGAAGTGAGTCAATTTGACCGTTATAAACAGATTCTGGTCTGTTTAAATAAGCTTCCGTACTAAAAGTACCTTGAACCTCGCCTGTTGCAGCTTGGTATTTTGCGTCTTCAGAAAGATAACCTTCACGTTCTAACATTACCTCGTTAACACGGTCTGTTCTCCACTCCGCAAATTGGGTAGCTTGAATCCAGTTAACACCAACTACAGGATATTCAGCATATGCCGGATGCCTTAGGTAGTTGTTTGTCATTGTTTCGTTGAATCCTAATCTATTTCTCCAAACTAAAGTATCTGGCAATGCACCTTTGTAAATGTTGGTGTATTTAGGATTTTCAGGTGGATAAACACTTTTAAGGTAATCTAAGTATTCAAGATACATTACGTTAGTAACCTCGGTCTCGTCCATGTAAAATGATTGAACGTGTTGCGAAGTAGGTGTGTTGTTCCAGTCGTGCATTACATCATCTTGAACTTTACCTTTGGTAAACGTACCACCTTCTACAAATACAAGGCCGGGAGCCGTTTCTTGCTCTTTAAAATCGGTGTTATATTGAAAACCACCTTCCTTTGCATTAATCTTCCAACCCGTTGCTCTGGATGTATTTTTAGAGCCAGAAGAAGATTTGGAACAGCTAGAAACTGTTAAACCTCCCGCTATTACGGTGCATGAGAGTACAACTTTTATAAAATGTTTTTTCATAATTAGGACTTGAGTTCAATCTTAATAAACTAGTAATACGGTTTATTTAATTTGGATTTTGTTTAATTGTTATGTCGCTTTCGCAGTTTAGAACGATGTTTTTTATATAATATTTCATCGATCAAAATAATTTTAACATTTATATTGATTACACATTGTAATGTGTTCACTTATCAGTCTAAACGCATCAAAATGTATTATAGTATAGGTAACTAGCCTCTTTTTTTTGCTTTACAACCGATAATTATTGTATGTTATAAAACTAGCGGCGTTATTTGTTGTTTTAACTTATAATTAAAAAATAGTGTTCTACCTATATAAGATATTTTAAAATAAGGCGTTTAGATGTAAAAAGCCACCAAACTAAATTGGTAACACTATAGTTTTATTACAAATTGTAAATAATTTTAAATGAGAAAAGTATCGATATTCTTGTTTTTGCTAGTACTAGTGAAATTAAATGCTCAGGAAGACCAACGGGTTATTACCACAGCTGTACCATTTTTAACTATTTCAGCAGATGCAAGGTCAGCCGGTATGGGTGATATTGGTGTTGCCACATCTACTGATGCGTTTTCACAGCAATGGAATCCTGCCAAATTTGCTTTCGCAGAACGTAAGATGGGTATAGGAATGAGTTATACCCCTTACCTAGAAAGTATTATTACAGATATTTCCTTATTGAATGCTAGTTATTTTAACAAAATAAACGAACAAAGTGCTTTTGCCGTTAGTTTGCGCTATTTTACATTAGGTGAGATTGTCCTTAGGCAAACTTCTTTTGATGAGGGTACCACGGTGAAACCTAACGAATTGGCTTTGGATGGATCTTACTCGTTAAAGTTAAGTCCAACGTTTTCCATGGCTGTGGCTGGTAGGTTCATTAGTTCTAATTTAAAGTTTCCAGATGCTAGTTCCGATTCTCAGGCCGCTAGTTCTTTTGCAGTAGATGTTGCTGGTTATTATAGATCACGCGAAGTAGCTTATAACAATTTTGATGGGCGATGGAGAGCCGGATTTAACCTTTCGAATATTGGTGGTAAAATTCAGTATGACGAGGGTGGTCAGGAAAATTTCCTACCTAGTAACCTAGGTGTTGGTGTAGGATTTGATTTCATTTTAGATCAAGATAATGTTATTGGTATCACCTCAGAATTTAATAAGCTTTTGGTTCCAACTCCTCAAGATTTGGATGGTGATGGAGATATAGATTCAGAGGATAATGATATTTACCAAAACGAGAGTGGTTTTAGCGGTATTTTTAGTTCTTTTGGTGACGCTCCAGATGGTTTTAGTGAGGAACTTAAAGAGTTTACCTGGGCTTTGGGTGCAGAGTATGTTTATCAGGATGCTTTTATGGTTAGAACAGGATATTTTAATGAAAGCGAGGAAAAGGGATCACGAAAGTTTTTCACTTTAGGTGCAGGTTTCAAATTTAAAGCCGCTCAAATAGATCTTTCTTATTTATTCTCAACTTCACAAGTTAGAAATCCTTTGGAAAATACATTACGTTTTTCCCTTACCTTTAATTTAGGGGAGGAATATTATAATGACTAATAGATTTATTATATAAAACAAAAAAACCTACTCATAAGTAGGTTTTTTTGTTTTACGGTAGTTAGGTTTTAATTAAATTAAAGAATATTTCAAATTTCAATATGGCCAAACAAGTACAGATTAGTTTTGATATAACGGTTTTTGATTCTTTTGATGAATTAAATCAAGAAGATAAACAACTAATGCAGCAGGCTGTAAACGTAAGGCAAAATGCATATGCGCCTTATTCAAATTTTCAAGTTGGGGCTGTGGTACTTTTGGAAAATGGAGAAGTTGTTATTGGAAGTAATCAAGAAAATGCTTCTTATCCATCTGGACTATGTGCTGAACGCGTAGCTATTTTTCATGCAGGAGCCAAATATCCGGGCATCGCAATCACTAAAATAGCTATTTCAGCTACATCTAAGAACTATCAAGTAACAACGCCTGTTGCGCCCTGTGGTAATTGTAGGCAAGCAATTTTTGAATATGAGTATAAACAGAAAACGCCAATTAAGTTATTGCTAATGGGGGAATCTGGGAGTGTGGTTCAATGTAACGCTTTGGAAGATATATTGCCACTTGGATTCAACAATTCATACTTGAAATAGTATTGAAAATCAGAAATAGTAGAATTAAACGCAAAATACACATTTTGTTAACCTCGTAATTTCTGCTCGCTTTTACTTTTATTTTTTTTATCGATTGATTTATATGTGTATTTTTGTTCCCTTGTAGTGTACGTAGTGGCATTGCATTTTAATCCAACTAATTTGTTTTAAATCAAAATCCCGATGGAAAAAATTACCAAAGAAACTTATTTAAAATGGTATGAGGATATGCTGTTTTGGAGAAAGTTCGAAGATAAACTCGCTGCAGTATATATTCAACAGAAAGTTAGAGGTTTTCTTCATTTATATAACGGTCAGGAAGCTGTTTTGGCAGGTGCCTTACATGCAATGGATTTGACAAAAGATAGGATGATAACCGCTTATCGAAATCATGTTCAACCTATTGGTATGGGCGTAGACCCAAAGAATGTTATGGCGGAATTGTATGGTAAGGTTACCGGTACCTCAAAAGGAATGGGTGGCTCAATGCATATCTTTTCAAAAGAGCATAGGTTTCATGGTGGTCATGGTATTGTAGGTGGTCAAATTCCTTTAGGTGCAGGTATGGCCTTTGGGGATAAGTATAACGGTAGCGATGCAGTAACCTTATGTTATATGGGTGACGGTGCTGTAAGACAAGGGTCATTACATGAAACATTTAATTTGGCCATGCTATGGCAGTTGCCGGTAGTTTTTGTTTGTGAGAACAATGGCTATGCAATGGGTACTTCGGTTGCTAGGACATCTTACTCTACGGATATTTGGAAATTAGGTCTTGGTTATGAAATGCCTTGTGGTCCTGTGGATGGCATGAACCCAGTTACCGTTGCGCAGGAAATGAGTAAGGCCATTGATAGAGCTAGAACAGGCGGTGGGCCAACTTTTCTTGAAATGAAGACGTACAGATATAGAGGTCACTCCATGTCAGATGCACAGCATTATAGAACTAAGGACGAAGTAGAAGAATACAAGAAAATTGACCCTATTACACAGGTTTTGGATATTATCAAGGAAAAGAAATATGCAACAGATGCTGAAATCAAGAAAATTGATAAAAGTGTAAAAGACCGTGTTAAGGAGTGTGAGGAATTTGCAGAGAAATCAGATTATCCACCAATAAGCCAATTATATGATATGGTTTATGAGCAGGAAGATTTTCCATTTGTTGAACATAAAATTTAAGTAAATGGCTGAAGTAATAAATATGCCCAGATTAAGCGATACCATGGAAGAAGGTACCGTTGCCAAATGGTTAAAAAATGTTGGGGACAAGGTTGAAGAAGGAGATATTTTAGCGGAAATTGAAACTGATAAGGCAACGATGGAGTTTGAGTCGTTTCATGAAGGAACACTTTTGCATATTGGAATAGCAGAAGGTGATGGTGCTCCCGTGGATACACTTTTGGCCATTATTGGTGAAGAAGGTGAAGATATTTCAGGATTGTTAAATGGTGGTTCGGCTGCAAATGAAGAAACTCCTGAAGAAAAGCAAGACACACCAGAAGCTTCTGAAAGTGAAAGTAAAGAAGAGGTGGCCACTGAAATTCCAGAAGGGGTGGAAATTGTAAAAATGCCACGTTTAAGTGATACCATGGAAGAGGGTACTGTTGCCGCTTGGTTAAAACAAGTTGGTGATGATGTAGAGGAAGGTGATATCTTAGCGGAAATAGAGACGGACAAGGCTACAATGGAGTTTGAGTCTTTTTATTCGGGCAAACTTTTATATATAGGTATTCAAGAAGGTGAGTCTTCCCCGGTTGATGCTGTTTTGGCCGTTATAGGTCCGGATGGTACAGATGTGGAAGCTGTTTTGAGCAGTGGCGGTAAGCCAAGCACTCCAAAAAGTGCTTCTACCGAAAATGATAAAGTTGAGGAGGAAACCCAAGCAAAACCTGAAAAGAAAGAAACTACCAATGTTGTGGCCGACGGTCAACGGATTTTTGCCTCACCTTTGGCTAAGAGAATAGCAGAGGACAAAGGAATAGACCTTTCCAAAGTTTCTGGTTCAGGTGACAATGGAAGAATCATTAAAAAAGATATAGAAAGTTATAAGCCAAGTGCAGAATCAAAAGAAGCTGCTGCCCAAGAGTCAAAATCTAGTGCGGACCTTCCGGTTGTTTCTATGGCAATTCCATCAGGAGAGGAAGCTACGGAGGAGGTTAAGAACTCAAATATGCGTAAGGCAATCGCCAAAGCTTTGGGTAATTCCAAATTTAATGCACCACATTTCTATTTAACAATTGAAGTGGATATGGATAATGCCAAAGCATCACGCGCACAAATTAATAGCTTGCCAGATACTAAAGTTTCTTTTAATGATATGGTATTGAAAGCTTGTGCAATGGCATTAAGAAAGCATCCACAAGTAAATACATCCTGGAATGGTGATACTACTAAACAACACAAACATATTCATATGGGTGTAGCCGTTGCGGTTGATGAAGGTTTGGTAGTTCCTGTTGTTAAACATGCAGACCTTTTAGGATTAACTCAAATTGGTAGTGCCGTTAAGGATTTAGCAGGAAAGGCCAGAAACAAAAAAATTGCTCCAGCAGAAATGGAGGGAAGTACTTTTACGGTTTCTAATCTAGGCATGTTCGGTATCTTGGAATTTACCTCGATTATCAACCAACCTAATTCAGCAATTTTATCGGTAGGAGCAATAGTTGAAAAACCAGTTGTAAAAAATGGTGAAATAGTAGTAGGTAACACAATGAAACTTACTTTGGCATGTGATCATAGAACGGTTGATGGTGCGGTAGGAGCTCAATTCTTGCAAACACTTAGATACTTTGTAGAGAACCCAGTAACTATGTTGGCATAAGAATAAACATCAAATTTGAATATAGAAGCATCCCTTTTCAGGGATGCTTTTTTTATCTTTAGTTTTAAATAAAAAAATATGAAAATTTCTATTGGTCTTTTATGTTCATTGTTTCTAATTTCTTGCGGTTCGGGGAAAGTAACGAATGAAACAGTAATTAACCCTAATAGCGTTCCAGACGGAGTTAAGGGAAGTATCGTTGAAACGGACAGTAAAATAGAATCGGAAAAGAGTTTAGAAACTAATGGTTCAAATGTGTTGAAGGATGGTTTTTCGTCTTCTTCCGATATTCAGATTATTATGGATTTTTTAGCTTCTGATGATTTACAAGGAAGGGATTCTGGGAGTGAGGGCATAGCAGAAGCTGCTACTTTTATCGAAGGAATTTTCACTAAAAATAACATTGCACCGTATTTTGAAACGTTTAAGGATACCCTTACTAATTTTGATGCCATTGCTTATAATGTGGTAGGATATTTAGAAGGTAATGACCCAGTACTTAAGAACGAATTCATTATACTGGGAGCTCATTATGATCATATAGGTAAACTAACTCCCGAACAAGGTGACGAGATAGCTAATGGAGCAAATGACAACGCCTCGGGCACAACTACTGTTTTGGAAATGGCCAGGTATTTTGGGGCTAATAAATCAAATAAAAGAAGTATAGTTTTTGCACTTTTTAGTGCAGAAGAGAAGGGCTTGTTGGGTTCCAAACACTTAGCGGAAAAACTTAAGGCTAATGAATTGAATTTATATACCATGTTGAATTTTGAAATGGTTGGGGTGCCAATGGTGAATAAAGACCATTTGCTATATTTAACAGGGTATGAGCTGTCCAATCTCGCAGAGATCAGTAATAAACATGCAGATGAAAAACTAGTTGGTTTTTTGCCTCAGGCAAAAGAGTTCAATTTGTTTAAACGTTCTGATAATTTGCCTTTTCACGAACATTTTAACGTGCCATCACAGACCTATAGCACCTTCGATTTTACCAATTTTGCACATTATCACAAGGTTGGGGATGAAAAAGAGCTAATGGATTTTGAGCATATGGCTACCGTAATAAATAAAATGATTCCAGTTGTAGAAGCTATTTCAAATACAGCAGCAAAAGAAATAACGTATAACTAATGGCCAATATTATTATTACCGGAACAAGTAGGGGAATAGGTTTTGAATTAGCTAAGTTATTTGCAGATGAGGGTCATATCGTATTGGCGCTATCTAGAAAAGACAATGCTATAAAAAGTCTACGCCTTAAAAATATACATTCTTTTCCATTTGATATCTCTAAGCCAGCTGACTTAAATAAAGTGGAGAAATTCATTAAAGATAATTGGGCTACTGTTGATGTGCTTATAAATAATGCAGGAAAGTTGTTGAATAAACCTTTTCTTGAAACCTCTATGGACCAGTTTAAGGCTGTATATGAGGTCAATGTTTTTGGTGTGGCAGCGTTGACCAAGTGCGTGTTACCTTTTATGAACAAAACAGGCCATGTGGTTACTGTAAGTTCTATGGGTGGTGTGCAAGGAAGTATGAAATTTCCTGGTCTTTCTTCATATAGTTCCAGTAAGGGAGCGGTAATTACGCTCACTGAACTATGGGCGGAAGAGTTTAAGGAAACTGGCCCGTCTTTTAATGTGTTGGCCCTTGGTGCGGTACAAACGGAAATGTTAGAGGAGGCTTTTCCGGGTTATAAAGCGCCAATAACTGCGATTGAGATGGCATCTTATATAAAAGAATTTTCCCTTAATGGCAATCAATTTTATAATGGGAAAATGCTGCAGGTTTCGAGTTCAACACCATAATCCACGTCCAAAAGATGCTTTACTTTTTTGGCTTGTAGTATTAATTATTCTTTTTTCTGGAATTGAATATATCAAGTATGATTATGATAATTTTCAAAAGATTTTTTTTTGATATAAAGACTTGATGTATTTTTTTCTTTAGATTTTCCGGTATTTTTGTCTGAATGGAAGCAGTGTTAGCTAAATATGTACCAGAAAGGGCCGTAGTAATGTGCCTAGATCTGATAAAAGAGAATGATGTACATTTAAAAATAGTTAATGAACGGGTTACTAGACATGGTGATTATAGAAGGTTATCCAACGGGCGGCATCAAATTACCGTAAACGCTACTTTGAATAAATATCGATTTTTAATAACCTTGGTTCATGAGATAGCTCATCTGGTAGCTTTCGAAAAATATGGAAAGCATATAAAACCACATGGTTTGGAATGGAAAAAAACATTTCAATATTTGATGCTACCTCTTATAAGGCCTGAGGTATTTCCATCAAACCTTTTACCTCTATTAGCCAATCATTTTAGAAATCCGAAGGCGAGTAGTAGTACAGATGCACGATTATCGGTTGCTTTAAAGTCCTTCGATGAACAACAATCAGAAAAATCTTACGTTTTTGAAATACCCATTGGCAGTATTTTTAGAATTTACAATGGAAAACTCTTTAAAAAAGGAAATAGAAGAGTTAAAAGATACGAGTGTATCGAGATAAAAACAGGAAAATTATATTTATTTCAACCAAATGCAGAGGTTGAGCTTATAAACAGTTAATATGAATAAAAATTATTATGCCGTCTTAATGGCGGGAGGTGTTGGTTCTAGATTTTGGCCGATAAGTACATCGGATTATCCTAAACAATTTCATGATATGTTAGGTACCGGTACAACTTTAATCCAAAAAACATTTCAAAGATTAAATAAGTTCGTACCTACGGAGAACATACTGATTTTAACCAATGAAAGATATAATGATTTGGTATTGGAACAATTGCCCATGGTGAAGCAAGAACAAGTAGTGTTGGAACCTGCCATGCGTAATACCGCACCATGTATACTTTATGCAGCCCTAAAAATTCAAAAAATGAACCCGGACGCAGTTATGATCGTAGCGCCTAGTGATCATTGGATAGAAGATGAAGCTGCTTTTGCCAAGAACGTTACGGCCTGTTTTGAGAAATGTGAAAAGGAAGAAGTGCTTTGTACCTTGGGGATTAAACCAACTTTTCCAAATACCGGTTTTGGGTATATAGAATTTAATAAAACTGATGAAAACCAAATTAAAAAAGTGAATCAGTTTAGGGAAAAACCCGATTATGATACAGCTAAGGAGTTCTTGGCACAAGGTAATTTTTTATGGAACGCCGGTATTTTTATGTGGAGCGTAAAAACAATTGTAAATGCCTTTAAAAATTATCAACCAAAGCAATACCAGTTGTTTCAAGATGGGTTTTCTGCCTATAACACGGATAATGAGAAAAAGTTTATTGCCAAGAATTATCCTAAAGCAGAAAATATTTCTATTGATTATGCCATTTTAGAGAATTCCAGCTCCATCTATGTAAATGCTGCAACTTTTGATTGGAACGATTTGGGTACATGGGGTTCATTGTTTGATAAATTGGATAAAGATGATTCCGGTAACGCAGTGGTTAATGCCAAAGTTTTGGCTGATGAGTCTTCAGGCAATATGATACGTTCGCCAAAGGACAAGATAGTTGTGATAGATGGTTTAAGAGATTATATAATAGTTGATAAAGAAGATGTACTTTTGATTTATCCAAAAGCCAAAGAACAGGATATTAAAAAAGTCTTAAACAAGGTAAAGGATAAATATGGTGATAAGTACGCCTAACTATGGAACAAAAATTGAATCAAGATAACATAACACCAACCAGCAACGGCAATGATAGCGGCGATGAAGTAAAAAAGGATTTTCAGGGCTTGTTGGGAAGTACCAAAAAGTTTCTTTCGGAACTTTTGGACATTCGAGCAAATACCGATCAAGATGCTACAAAAGAAGCTATAATAGCAGATATTCCGTTTAAAGGCCATACTTCTTGGATTTTAATTTGTTCTATTTTCATAGCCTCAATAGGGTTAAATGCTAATTCCACAGCCGTGGTTATTGGCGCTATGTTAATTTCACCGCTAATGGGCCCAATTTTGGGCATAGGACTATCAGTAGGTATTAATGATATTGATACCTTGAAACGTTCATTAAAGAATTTTAGCGTGATGGTGGTGTTAAGCGTCTTGACGGCTTTTTTATTCTTTAAATTCTTTCCCTTACGTGATGAATCTTCTGAGCTTTTAGCCAGGACCGCACCAGATATTAGAGATGTACTAATTGCCTTTTTTGGTGGTCTGGCACTAGTTATTGCCAGAGCGAAAAAAGGAACCATAGCCAGTGTTATTTTTGGTGTAGCTATTGCAACGGCCCTGATGCCACCACTTTGTACGGTGGGCTTTGGGTTGGCCATAGGTAATTGGGAGTACGCAAGTGGGGCTATGTACCTGTTCGCTATAAATACTATTTTTATTGCATTGGCAACGTTTTTGGTAATCAAATTACTTAGGTTTCCGATGGTTCGCTATGTTAATTCTAAAAGGAGACGGCTAATTGCCCGTCTTGCTTCATTAGTTGCCATAGCGGTAATGATTCCTGCTAGTATTACCTTTTGGAACGCATTACAGGAATCCCTTTTTAGAAAACAGGCAAATGCCTTTATAGAGGATAATATTGCACCTTATCAATTTTCGGGTCAAGGTCGCTTTTTAGAGGATTTGACAGATTTGGAGTATAATCAAGGTGAAAATTCTTTAATTGAAGTTGTGTTTATGGGCAATGAAGCCATACCTGATAATATTATAGCAACATGGAGGTCTAAAATGTTGGATAATCCGAGGTTAAAAGATTCTGACCTTCAAATCATACAAGGTTCAAAGAATGACGAGTTAGACCAATTAAAGTATGTTAACGAACTATATGAGTCCCAAAAAAATCAATTGTCCAGTAAAGATGAAAAAATAAATTTTTTGGAGGCTGAGTTAGAAAGATTAAATAAAAATTCAACTGGCCAAATACCTTTTAAAGAGATTAGTTTAGAGGCAAAGGCCAATTATGAAAACTTATCTAGACTTGGGTATTCATATTTGATTTCTACCAATTTTGAAAAAACGGATACCATTCCGGTTTTCGAGATTACTTGGAAAAAAGATGCAAAACGTTTTCAGACCGAGAAAGATGCTAAAAAATTACTTGAATGGTTAAAATTGCGACTTAACAACAATTCTATAAAGATAAAAGAAGTAATAAGCGACTAGTTCTTCTCTTCTATATACATCTGGCGTACCTTTTTAAATAAGTCCGAAGAGTATACAAAATTAGTTACGGCTTTATTATCCGTTTTAAAAATTTCATTTTTGGTCCCTTCCCATTCTTTGAGTCCGTCTTTGAGAAAAAGAATTTTCTCCCCAATTTGCATCACTGAGTTCATGTCATGGGTGTTGATTACCGTTGTAATATCGTACTCTTCTGTAATTTCTTTAATTAAATCATCAATTAGAATAGCGGTTTTGGGATCTAGTCCAGAATTAGGCTCATCACAAAACAAGTATTTAGGATTCATTACAATGGCACGGGCAATGGCGACCCTTTTTTGCATACCACCCGAAATTTCGGCTGGATATTTATGATGGGCATCCACTAAATTAACCCGTTTTAATACTGTATTAACGCGATCTTCCATTTCAGATTTAGCCTGTTTCGTAAACATTTCAAGCGGAAACCTAACGTTTCCTTCTACCGTCATACTATCAAAAAGGGCACTTCCTTGAAAAACCATGCCCATCTCTTGTCTTAGACTTCGTTTTTCTTCATCCGTTAAATTTGAGTAAATTTTACCGTCATACACAATAGAACCTTCTTCTGGAGAGAACAAACCCAAAAGACATTTTAGGAAAACGGTTTTTCCTGAGCCACTTTGTCCAATAATTAGATTGGTTTTTCCAGTTTCAAAAGTAGTGGTTATACCTTTTAGGATATGGGCTTCGCCAAATGATTTATGTATATCGTTTACCTCTATCATTAGCCTAAGAGTAATTGGGTTAGTATATAATTTAGAATAATGATAACTACACTCGTCCATACGAAAGAGGTTGTACTTGCTTTACCAACTTCAAGGGCTCCACCTTTCATATAAAACCCATGAAAAGAAGGGATGGTAGCAATTATAAATGCAAAAATGAGTGTTTTTATAAAAGCATAGGCAATATGAAAAGGGACAAAATCTGTTTGTAGCCCATTGACAAAATCGGCGCTAGTTAAAAATCCTCCAAAAACACCAGCTATCCAGCCACCAAAAATACCTACATACATGGATATTGCTATAGCAAAAGGATAAAAGAGCATGGCAATAATTTTAGGGAAAACCAAGTAGTTAAGTGCGTTCACGCCCATAACTTCCAGTGCGTCTATCTGTTCTGTTACTCGCATGGTGCCAATACTAGATGTAATGTAGGAACCCACTTTTCCGGCCATAATTATAGATACGAAAGTTGGCGCAAACTCTAAAATAACAGATTGTCTTGTTGCAAAACCTATTAGGCTTCTCGGAATAATTGGGCTAGTTAGGTTTAACGCCGTTTGTATGGCAACTACTGCTCCAATAAAGAACGAAATAAAAATTATAATGCCTAAAGAACCATAAACAAGTTCGTCTATTTCTTTTAAAATTAGCGATTTCATTATGCGCCATTTAGTTGGTTTTTTAAAAACCTCACGGACCATAATGCAATAGCTGCCAATAGACGCTAAGTAGTTCATTCTTTAAAAATAGATTTCTTGTCGTAAAAATAACAATAAAGGAATTGATTTAACTTCCATTTAAAGTTTTAAGAGGGAATTTATTTACTTTTACATCCTAATATTTTAAGCATGAATAGAAGTACACTACTAATTTTTCCAATACTTTTTTTGGCAATTCTAAATACAGTAAGTGGAGTAGCTCAAAAGAAATCTAAACAGGATTATGATAATAATTTAAGGACCTCTCCTAAACTCATCGTGGGTATAGTAGTAGATCAAATGCGGTATGATTATTTGACTAGGTTTTACGATCAGTTCAGTGACGAAGGATTTAAGAGAATGATTAATGATGGCTTTAATTGTAAGAACAATCATTTTAATTATGCACCTACTAGCACAGGTCCTGGTCATGCGTCGGTATATACGGGAACTACCCCGGCAACACATGGGGTTATTGGGAATAATTGGTATGAAAAGGTTAGCGATGTTAGTGTTTACTGTGCTGCTGATGAAAATTATGCTTCTGTTGGTACCGAATCTTCAGCAGGTAAAATGTCTCCACATCGTATGAATGTGACCACTATTACCGATGAGTTAAGACTTCATTCACAGATGAGGGGAAAAACAATAGCGATAGCTTTAAAAGATAGAGGTGCTGTTCTTCCTGGAGGCCATACCGCAAATGCTGCATACTGGTTTCATGGAGAAGATGAAGGTAAATGGATTACTAGTTCATTTTATATGGATGATTTGCCTAATTGGGTAAAAGAATTTAATGCTTCTGATGCTGCAGAATCATATAAAAAACCTTGGACCACTTTAAGGGATATTACCAGTTACGTGGAGAGTGGAAGCGATAACAATACATATGAAGGGTTGTTTAAAGGGGAAACCCAACCGACTTTTCCACATCGTCCCGCAAATCTCTTAGAGAAAAAGAAATCATTTGATATTATAAAAAATACACCATACGGTAATAGCCTTACGGCAGATTTTGCCATAGAGGCCTTAAAAGAAGAACGTTTAGGTAAAGATGATGATACCGATTTTTTGGCCGTAAGCTTTTCTAGTACAGATTATGTTGGTCATAAATATGGTGTTAATTCAAAGGAGGTTGAAGACACTTATATTAGGTTGGATTTGGATTTGGCAAGATTTTTCAAAGCATTGGATAAACAGGTAGGAGAAGGTGAATATACCGTTTTCTTAACCGCTGATCACGCTGCAATTGATGTGCCTTCTTATTTAAAAGACAATAAAATACCTGCTGGTTATGTTGATTTTGAAACTACAAACACTAAGTTAAGCGAATTTCTAAAATATACGTATGGGACCGAGGACATCATAAAAAACATTTCTAATTCTCAGGTTTTCTTAGATCATAAAATCGTTAATAACCTTGATTTGGAGTTAGAGGATGTACAAGAGACTATTGCAAGGGAATTCTTAAGTTATGATTATATAGACAGGGTGTATACCGGCCATCAAATGTGGCAAGTTAATTATACAAGTGGAATACCCTATATTTTACAGAACGGATACAATCAAAAACGTTCTGGTGATGTATTGTTAGTCTTAAAGCCCGGTACCATTAGTTATGGTAGAACTGGTTCTACTCACGGATCTCCACAGGTTTACGATACTCATGTCCCTTTATTATTTTATGGAAAAGGAATACCTCAAGGAAGTACCGTAAAGCGTACAGAAATTCCGGATATTGCACCTACCATAGCCACATTATTGGGAATAGCATTTCCTAACGGTACTACTGGGAAACCTATATCAGAGATGTTACGCTAAAAACAAAATATGGGTCATCGTCCTATTGGTATTTTTGATTCTGGAATCGGAGGCACCTCCATTTGGAAAGAAATTCAGGGGTTGTTGCCTAATGAAAATTGTATTTACTTATCCGATAGTAAAAATGCTCCTTACGGAGAAAAGACCCCAGAAGAAATTCTTAAGCTAAGTATTAAAAACACTGAATTTTTAATTGCTCAAAATTGTAAGTTGATTGTAGTGGCCTGCAACACAGCAACTACAAATGCCATTAATTACTTAAGGAATAATTATAGAGTGCCCTTTATTGGTATTGAACCTGCAATTAAACCTGCCGCTCTAAATTCAAAATCTAAAACAGTAGGGGTTTTGGCAACGAAGGGCACACTGACCAGTAGCTTATTCTATAACACGGCACAGAACCATGCAGAAGGAATAGAAATAATTGAGCAACAGGGAAAGGGTTTAGTGGAATTAATTGAAAAAGGAGCCGAAAAAAGCAAAGAAGCCAGAGACTTGCTTAGTGAATTATTACAGCCAATGATAGAAAAAGAAATTGATTATTTGGTCTTGGGCTGTACCCATTATCCTTATTTAATTCCCTTATTAAAAGAGTTGTTGCCCAATGAGGTTGCCATTATAGATTCCGGTGAAGCAGTGGCAAGACAAACTAAAACGGTTTTAATAAAAAATGAGTTTCAAAATTTTAACACTAAGAAAGGTAGGCATCAATTTTATATTAATACTGATGTAGCATTATTACAACATTTTGTCGGTAATATGCAGGCATCCATAAGAATTGATTATCTGGATTTTTAAAGTGATTTAATCTTAAGATTTACGGTGATATGTTAAATAGGTGAAATCAACCTTATGTTTTTCATCTTTTGGATGATATTCTTCTGAAATCATTGACCAATTTTTATTATCGATTTCTGGAAAAAATGTATCTGCATTAAAAGATGCATGCACCCTGGTTAATTCAATTCGATTGGAATATTTTTCTCCTTGTTTGTAAATTTCACCTCCGCCAATAATATATGCATCTTCATTTTTAATTAGGCCGAGTGCTTCTTCCAAAGAATGTACCACAATACATTGTTCATAGGTTGTTGCATAAGTCTTGTCTCTTGTTATGATAATGTGCGTGCGATTTGGTAAAGGTTTTGGGAAGCTTTCATAGGTTTTTCTTCCCATGATAATTTTATGGCCTGTAGTTAAGTGTTTAAACCGTTTAAAATCATCTGGTAAATGCCATAACAAGTCATTGTCCTTTCCAAGTGCATCATTTTCGGCAGCTGCCGCTATCATGGTAATCGTCCGCATTGTTACTATATTTAGTGCAGGATAAAGATACATCAATTAGGTATTATGAATAATTTTAGGGTTGATATGGATAAGATAAGAAAGGAATTTCCAGTGCTACGAAAAGGTATTTATGCCAATACCGCTGTTTATGGACCTATGTATGATTCGTTGTTGGAGTGGCGACAGGAATACGATTTGGATTTTTTGCTGAATGGAAGCCAAATGAGGGAAAGGTCATTAAAACTGTTATCGGAAACTAGAACAACAGTAGGTAGGTTTTTTAATTGTAAAAAAGAAAATGTAGCGTTGATAAATAATTTCTCCACCGGACTTAATATTTTGTTAGAAGGGTTACAACCTAAGAAAAAAATATTGCTTTTAAAGAATGATTACCCATCATTGAATTGGTCATTTGAGAATAGGGATTTTCATATTCATAAGTTGGAGATTACCAAGGATGTAGAAAATGATATTCTCAACACTGTAAAAAAAGAGGATATTAATGTGCTGGCGTTAAGTTTGGTTCAATGGATAGATGGTTTTAAAGTGGAACTGAGTTTTTTACAGGAATTGAAAAAGTCAAATCCTAATTTAATTATTGTAGCCGACGGTACACAATTTTGTGGCACAACGGAATTTGATTTTAAGACTTCAGGTATTGATGTCTTGGGTGCTAGTGCCTATAAATGGATGTTGTCCGGATATGGAAATGGTTTTATGTTGTTTTCGGAACAAGCTAAAAAAGAATTTATGTTAGATACGATAGGGTTTAATGCTGCCAATGGTGATTTTAGTAAAAAGAACGCAATAGGTTTTGCAAGAAGATTTGAACCTGGTCATTTATCCTGTCTTAATTTTGGAAGTTTAAAGCATTCCATTGAGTTTATGGAGAAAATTGGAACAACGAATATTATGCAGCATAATAATAAGTTGATGCAAAAGGCAAAGGAAGAGTTTGGAGAACTTGGGCTACTGGATTCAAAAATAATTTCAAGGGATGTACATAGCACAATTTTCAATATAAAAGTAAATGAAAAAGTGTTTGATAATTTAATAGATAATGGTGTTTTTTGCGCTCAACGTGGTGCAGGGGTTAGGTTAAGCTTTCATTTTTATAATAATTTAGATGATATAGCAACTATTGTAAGATTCTTAAAAACAGCCTAGTAAGAATTATCTACTTCTGATTTTTAACCTTGATTATTTCAGAAGTAAAGCTATATGTTATCTTTTTTTTAAATTTTCCATAAAAATGACCTTAAGCATTGGAAATGAGAAAGTTAATATATTAGTTTTGCAATGAATATAAAAACTAAGATCATGGCAATTGCAAAACAATATCTAAAAACAAAACCAGTATGTAAGGTTACTTTTACCGTACCTGCTGAAGATGCAAAAAAAGTAGCTGTAGTTGGGGATTTCAATAATTGGAGCCCAAAAGGAAGCACTTTGAAAAAATTAAAAAATGGAACTTTTAAAGGCACTTTTGACCTTCCTAAAGAAAGTACTTATGAGTTTAAGTATTTGGTAGATGGAGAATTTATTAACGAAACTGAAGCTGATGGTTATCAGTGGAATGACTATGCAGGTTCTGAGAACGCGGTCTTGACTTTATAGTCAAAATTTTAAACAATATGAAAAGGGAATCCTGGTGTGGGTTCCCTTTTTTTATTAGTGAATTAATTTTTATGTACTTAGTTTGTGAATGGGTAAGGTAAATGAAAATGTAGCCCCTTCATTTGGTTTGCTGATTACATGAATATGAGAATTATGTAATTCTACAATTTTTCTTACAATAGCCAAGCCAAGTCCGGCACCTTCATTTTTTTTGCCCGATTTGGTTTGTCGGAAACGCTCAAAAATTAATGCGTGACTTTCTTCTTTTATTCCTGGTCCTGAATCTTTTATATTAATTTCCACGTTCATTGCCTTTGAAACAATATTTACCGTAACAATTCCTTGCTCTGGTGTAAATTTAATGGCATTGTCCATGAGGTTTTGTATAGCCCTCTCTACTAAAGAAATATCGGCAAAAACTAAAGGAAGGTCGTCTTCCATTTCAAGTTTTAATGAAATATCTTTTTTTTGTGCCAAAAACTCATAGTTCCTATAAATATCGCTGGCCAACTCACTGATTAAAAAGGGTTCATTCTTTGGCTCTATTTGGTTTGCCTCTAGTTTAGAGTATTCAAATAATTGCGCTATAAGTTTTGATAGCCTGTGTCCTCCTGCCGAAATAATCTCCAGATATTCACGGCGTTTTTCTCCATCTATTTGACCATCTTTCATTTGTAAGGTTTCTATATAACCTTGAATAATGGATAATGGAGTACGTAGATCATGGGATATATTTGCGATGAGTTCCCTACGTAGGTGCTCCAAAGATTGTAGTTTGTTCATATCCTCAAGAATGGTATCGGCCATTTCATTAAAAGTGGTCGATACGGTGCCGAGGTCTGATGATTTGGCTTCCTTTATTCTGTAGGTAAGATCTCCATGTTGAAAGCGTTTCGCTGCATAGACTAGTTGTCTCAAATTTTTTGTAAGGTACCAAACGGAAAGAATCGCTAAGAAAGAAGTAAAGACAAGTGTCAATAATAAAGTAGCTAGTCCTACTTTGGTTGCGTAGCTGTCAAATAGTAATTCTCTAACATCGAGAAATTTTTTTCCTGCCAATAGAATGTAAATGTATCCTTCCATTTGGTCTGTTTGAAATCTTGCGGCAGAAAAAACTTCTTTTTTTGAGCTATCCTTAGGATCTTCGCCCAAAATATATCCATTACCTTTTTTGGTGATAAATTCGTTTAATGGAGCCAAATCAATTTTTTTCTTATTTGTCGCGGGTGCCTCATGGTCCAGGACTACGGAATATTGTACAACACCTTGAGTATCTAAAAGGTATACTTCGATTGCACGGTTTACAGCCATCATATCATGCATTATATCACCAAAAAGAGGCTTGTTGATTTCACCATTTTCAAGAAAGGGACTTTCCTCCTTAAACTTTTCATCAATAAGGTCTTGAGCAAGATCGGCGTTTAAGCGTTGTGTGGTTTCGGCATAGTATTTCTCGGATAAATATAGGGCGCCAATGGTGTAACTTATGCCGGCCAAAAATAAAATTGCCAAAAAAGAAAAAATAAGTTTCCGAATTAATTTGTTGGAGAGAAGTGTATTGTTCATAGCTCTTCGTTGAATTTATAACCAATTCCCCAAGTTGTCAAAATATAGGTTGGGTTTCCCATATCCGGTTCAATTTTAGAACGAAGCCTGTTTATGTGAGAATTTACGGTATGTTCATACCCTTCGAAATCATACCCCCATATTAGGTTCAATAATTTTTTTCTATCATAACTCTTTCCGGGATTTGAAGATAAAAGTATTAAGAGTTCAAACTCTTTAGGTGACAATTCCACTTTTTTGTCATGCAATAAAACTTTACGTAAATCTATATTTATAGATAATTCACCAAAGAGTTGCTCTTTTGAGGCAATATTGTTTTCTGTTCGTTCCGTAATCATCTTCTGCCTTCTAAAGATGGCTTTCACCCTAGCTATAAATTCCCTAATACTAAATGGTTTGGTCAAATAATCGTCTGCACCGATTTCAAGACCTAAGACCTTGTCGATTTCCTCGGACTTGGCCGTTAACATAATAATGGGAGTCCTTATGTCCTTGGCGCGTAGTTTTTGACATACTTCGATACCGTCCATTACCGGTAACATAATATCTAAAATGATAAGGTCAAATTGTTCAAATTCGGCTTCTCTTAGACCCAAGTCTCCACGGGTAGCTGACTTAACTTCACAGTGGAGGTCTTTCAGGTGAATTTCCAACAGATTTATAATCTCTTGGTCATCCTCTATGATTAAAACTTTTTTCATTTCTACGAATTAAAGTAATAAGTGTCACGAAATGTTCACGGTCGCAACCCAAATTGGAAGTCTCAATGTATCATGAGTCGTGTAAAACGTGTATTTCTTTCAGTTAAGGTTTTCTTTATGGATTATTTCAGGGTGGTACGTTGTCAAGAAAAATTGATTTTTACGTGATCTTTCTGTTATAAGTTCTGGGTTTCTTTGAAATGAACTAAAAACAAATAGATTATGAAAAAAATGAACACCCTAAT
>CBFIGW010000047.1:0-21259 GCA_965662155.1 Maribacter sp.
CTTTAATTAAGCCATTTTAGCTTTGTTTCTTTTTGTAGTAAAAGACAAAGCTTTCTTTACGGTAGAGAATTTTCTTTTATATAACCTAGCAACCTCGGCCTTGTTCTCCAATTTAATTTCGTTGGTAGTCTCCGTAACGATTGTCATTTCAACAGTCTCAACTTTAGCGTCGGTAGTATTGTTCTGAGCCTGTGCAGCTGTTCCGATGAAGATGATAAAGATGATAGTTGCTATTGTTTTCATGACTTGCGTTTGTTACACTATTATAACTCGCACAAGTGTATTTTGATGGGTTCCCATTCGCTGAAAAACATACATTTCTCGTTATGATGCACCAACTTGGATGAAGTGTATTTTTTGCTCGATAAACGACACGGGCACTAAAAACACATTACCGAAAAAAGGTGTCGTTTATCGGTGTTTTAATCCAATTGGCTCAACAATAAAATGGGATCCGGACAATTATTTTTAAAATATTCCAAGTCTTCGATAGCACAGACCCCGGGATAATCACCCGAATAACCCTGGATATCTTCTATTACTTGAAAATGAAGATGTGGGGCGTAATTTACATTGATATCCGTTGTACCTAATGTAGCCAAAACACTACCCCTTTTAAATTCCTTACCAACAAACAGATCCTCTATAGATGTTACCGACAAATGTCCGTATAGTGTAAAAAAGATATGATTGCCAATATTATGTCTAAGAATAATAGTGGGTCCATAATCGCCAGGAACGGCGTTGTTTTTAAAACTATGTACTATACCATCAATAGGTGTTATAACCTTTGTATGGGCATCACACCAAAAATCTACTCCTAAATGAATGTTACGCTTTGGGCCATGGGCAGCACTAAAGTTAGATTTATCGGCATAGAGATTTCGTTGCTCCAAATAACCACCATAGGCCACCTTGCCCTTTTTCTGTGCTAACACTTCATCGATATACACTTGGCATGCTATTGGGTCTGTGATGTCAAAAGCCCGTAATATTTTATTGTTTAATGATAAGTCAATCGGCACATAACTGCCCATTGATATGCTTGGGTCTAAAACTCCTCGTCCCGATTTGGAAAGTAACTCTAAGTGATTTACCAATGTATTCATTTCATAAAAATAATACTAGAATCCTTTACCTTAACATTTTTTAACCATTTCTACTGTAAGTACTTTGTACCTTACCTACCAACTATGAAAAGGAAATAACATGAAACTAATTCAAATATCACTACTAGCAGTAGCTACATTATTCGTTACCAGTTGTCAGTCCAATACAAAAAAAACAGACCCTCAACCGGATAGTACTACAGAAGCAAACGAAAAAGTCGAGAATCTTGCCAAACTAAACTCACAAGACCTTAGCCAATATGAAACAGCTTATTTTGCAAGTGGGTGTTTTTGGTGTGTAGAGGCTATTTTTGAAAGCGTAAAAGGTGTAAAGGAGGTTATCTCTGGTTATGCTGGGGGCAAAGAGGAAAACCCAACATATCAAATGGTCGGCAGTGGGCAAAGTACCCATGCCGAGGCAGTAGAAGTGTATTATGATCCCAAAGAAATATCATTTACCGCTTTGGTTCAGGTGTTTTTTGGCTCCCATGACCCTACTACTTTAAACAGACAAGGACCAGACCGTGGAACGCAGTACCGTTCCATTGCCTTTTATAAAAATGAGAAGGAGAAAAAAATTATAGAAGGTTATATACAGGCATTACGCGACCAAGATGTATATAGTGGCGCATCAATAACCACAGAAGTCACCCCGTTCACCAAATTTTATAAAGCCGAAGAGTATCATCAAGATTATGAGCGTAAGCATCCTAACAACTCCTATATCCGAAATGTATCCATTCCTAGGTTAAATCGATTTAAGCAAAACTTCGGCGATTATCTCAAAGAGGATATGCATTAAAATTATAGGAATTAATTTGTATCTTCAAGCGTCTTTTTTAAGACGCTTTTTTATTAATTAACAATAACCAATTTATGAACACGAAAACCAATCCAATTGCTTTAGGCCTACTCTGCCTTGGGCTTTTATTTAGTTGCAAACAAGAACCCGTTGATGATACCCCCTGGGTTTCCTTATTTGATGGCGAAACCCTTAATGGTTGGACCCAATTAGGAGGCGAAGCAAATTATACCATACGCGATAATAGCGTGGTTGGAATTACAGTTAGCGATACCCCCAATTCCTTTATGACAACGGACAAAATGTATTCTGACTTTATTTTAGAGCTGGATTATAAGGTAGATTCCACCATGAATTCCGGAATACAGATTCGAAGTAATAGTCATCCTTATTATATGGACGGACGCGTTCACGGCTATCAAATAGAAATTGACCCGTCTGACAGAGCTTGGAGTGCCGGTATTTATGATGAAGCCAGAAGAGGCTGGTTAAACCCCATGACCTCCAATCCTGAAGCACAAAAAGCATTTAAACAAAATGATTGGAACCATTACCGTATTGAAGCCATTGGTGATACTATAAAAACTTGGATCAATGATGTGCCCGCAGCTCACCTTATAGATGACAAAACCTCTGAAGGATTTATCGCCTTACAGGTACATAGTATTTATGGAGATAATACGGAGGGAACGGAAATTATCTGGAAGAACATTAAAATACTGACCGATAGTTTATCCAAATACAGTCGTACGACACCAGTTAAACCAATTATAACCAAAAATGCACTAGGTGCAGATGAAGCTAGGAAAGGCTGGAAAATGCTTTGGGATGGTGAAACTACCAACGGGTGGCGAGGTGCACGTTTAGATGAGTTTCCTGACAAAGGCTGGGAAATAAATGACGGTGTACTTACAGTATTGTCTTCTGGTGGTGCTGAATCAGCAGCCGGTGGAGATATCGTAACCAAAGAACTCTATGGAGATTTTGAACTGAAGTTAGATTTTAAAATTACCGAAGGTGCCAATAGCGGTATTAAATATTATGTAGATACCGACATTAATAAAGGACCAGGTTCATCTATTGGTTTGGAATATCAAATTTTAGATGACGAAAGACACCCAGATGCCAAATTAGGAAACCATGATGGTAGTAGAACAATTTCTTCTTTGTACGATCTTATTCAAGCAGACCCAAATAAACATGTAAACCCTATAGGAGAATGGAATACGGCACATATTATTTCAAAAGATGGACATGTTGAGCATTGGTTAAATGGCATGAAGGTATTGGAATATGAGCGTGGAAGTGATGCCTATAAAAAATTAGTATCGGAAAGCAAGTACGTAAAATGGCCAAATTTTGGAGAGTCTGAAAAAGGACATATCCTTTTACAAGATCACGGTGACCGAGTATCCTTTAAAAACATCAAGATTAAACCAATCACAAAAGAATAGGCATGACCACACGAAGAAATTTTATAAAAAAAACAACCGCAAGCACAGCAGCCATTACAATGGGTGGTCTAGTATTGCCAACAAAATCCTTTGCCGGCATACTTGGCTCTAATGACCAGATCAATTGCGCCATTATTGGGGTAAGAAGCAGGGCTAAAGCCCATGTTAAGGCAATTCATACAGACTCCAATGCCAAAATTCTGTATAGCTGTGATGTGGATGACGTTATTTTGGAAGAACATAATAAATGGTGTCAGGAAAACATTGGTTATGTACCCAAAGTGGAAAAAGACTTTAGAAAAGTTCTTGAGGATAAAAACGTTGACGCTGTTTTTATAGCCACTCCAGAACATTGGCATGCCCCAATGGCCATTTTGGCACTACAGGCAGGGAAACATGTATATGTAGAGAAGCCTTGTAGTCACAATCCCTACGAAAATGAACTTTTGGTAGCCGCGCAAAAAAAATATGGCAAAAAAGTGCAGATGGGAAATCAACAGAGATCTGCAAAAACGTCTATAAGTGCTATAAAAGACATTAGAGAAGGTATTATTGGAGAAGCTTACAAGGGTGAGGCCTATTATTCCAACAACAGAGGCTCCATTGGAAAAGGTAAAGTAATAGATGTTCCAAAAACACTGGATTGGGAGTTATGGCAAGGACCTGCCTTAAGAGATAACTACAAAGACAACGTACACCCTTACAACTGGCATTGGTTCCGTAATTATGGTACAGGCGAAATACATAATAATGGAACTCATGAAATAGATATTTGCCGCTGGGCACTTGGTGTGGACCTTCCTAACAGTGTTACCTCTTTTGGCGGAAAATACACCTATGACGATGATTGGGAGTTTGTAGACAATCAGCAAGTGACCTATACCTTTGACAATGATAAGTTTATAACTTGGACAGGCCATAGTCGCGGTATTATGAAACCTAAAAGGCCAGGAAGGGGAATTACCATTTATGGTAGTAAAGGTTCCATAATGCTAGATCGTAATTTTTATCAGCTGTATGACCTGCAGGGAAATTTATTAAAGGAAGAAAAAGAAGGGGGAGCTAGTGAAACAACGAATACGCGGGGTGAAGGACAGTTAGATGTGAACCACATAGCCAATTTCTTTAACGCCATAAGACAGGATGAAAGTTTACATTCCGATATTAATGATGCCAGTATTTCCACAATGTTATGTCATCTTGGAAATATGGCCCAAGACGCTGGAGAAACATTAAAGATCGACAATTCTACCGGGAAAGTCTTGAACAATGAAATGGCCATGAATTTTTGGAAAAGGGAATATACCCAAGGATGGGAACCTAAACTTTAAAAATAACAACTGTCACAATAAAAAGGGGGGTTGTAGTACTAAAAAAGATATTTCGTTGTAGGAATTTACTATCTTTAGTACTGCAACCCCCAAATTTGTGACCTATGAAAAGAGTTGTAACCACTACTTTTATCCTACTTCTATTGTCCTGTAATACCCATAAGCAAAAAGAGAATGGTGCCATTATAGAGGTTGCCTACACAGATACACCGCCAACACTAGATGGCTCTGCCACAGAAAACTTTTGGAACCTCATCACTTGGAATCCCTTGGACCAAAATTGGCTTGGTGGACCATATGACCATGATGACTTTAATGGTCGATACAAATTAGCTTGGGACAATGAGGGGGTATATCTACTAATTGAAATTACAGATGATGTCCTTTTTGACAACAATCAAGATCCTTTAAAATTATGGTGGAATGACGATTGTGTAGAAATATTTATCGATGAAGATAATTCTGGAGGTTTGCACCAATACAACCATAATGCCTTTGCCTATCACGTAGCCTTGGATGGCAATGTGGTAGACCTTGGACTGGATAAAAGACCTAAGCTATTCAATGACCATGTGGTTTCCAAACACAAAACCGTAGACCATCTTACAACATGGGAAATTAAGGTAAAAGTCTTTGATGACACCTTTAAGTCAGATAGAAATAACACACCAGTAACTCTTAAGCCAGAAAAGAAAATAGGTTTTGCCTTGGCCTATTGTGATAATGATAAAAGTACGGAAAGAGAAAATTTTATTGGATCGGTATTTGTACCGGGAGAAGATAAAAATCAAGGTTGGATAAATGCAAACATATTTGGGACATTACTGTTGAAGAAATAATTATTCCATCACCACTTCGCTATAATCTGAAGTAATTATGATAGATCTAGAACTACCGTCCTTTTTATGAAAACCTTTATGAATAGTTGAACTACCGTTTTTAGTAGCCTGCAATTGCAATGCCGCCGGCGAACTAAAACTAGAAGCATTGCCTTTTACATATATTGCCGTGGCCACATTGGGAAGCTTTAATTTTAATTCTGCATTTTTCATAGAAACATCCAACTCCTCAAAATCATCCCCGAAATCCAATATATGCAACGGACCAAAATCATTTTGAATGTATGCCTTTTTTAATAATTGGTCTATGGTAATATCAGATGAAGTAGCCTGCAATTGTAAATTAATTACTTTGGACAAGGATATATCCTTAGAATATTTTGTATTTAAATTACCATAATTCCATTGTTGAACTTTTATTGGCGAGTAAGCCGCAGTAACAATAGTTTCATTTCCATCAATAGTGGTTGCCCAAAGGCTTGAATGCGACAGTGTCGCATTCAAATTCTTTGTATTCTTGGCTAGCTTAACCTCACCGTGCCTAACATTCATTTTAATTTTGGTAGACTTTGGCATTTTAATTTTAATAGTCTTTTTTATCTTATAATTCTTGTTTTCACCGTCTGATGAGAAGAAAAAGATATTAGGGTCGTTGTTGTTCCTGTTGCCATTGACTATAATTGACCGTTCTCTACGAGCTTCTGCCCTTACTTCCCTTGCAGCTTCCATGGCCTTTCTTTGTTTTTCGCGTACTTCAAATCTTTTTTCCTGCATTTCTGTACGCTTTTCCTCCATTTGCTCTCGTTTTACTTCACGTTCTTCCAAACGTTCTTCTATAACCTTGGCTCTTTCCTCCATGCGTTTGGCCCATTCTTCCAATCGTTTTTGATGTTTTTTGTCAAAACTTTTTTGAAATTCCTTTTGCCATTTTTTCATGTATTTGTCCCCATCTTTTTTATAAGCCTCATAATCAAATGTGAATGCCTTAGTTGTTGGTAAAGGAGGCATTTCGGTCATTTCCGGGAAGGGTGCTATCTCTGGCATTTCCATTACAAAAGATGCAATTTCCGGGATCTCTATATGCATTTCATCTAAATCAATGTCTATATCATGACCGGTAATAAAAATATTTCTAGAGGATTTAGAACTTACCGTTATTTTTTTACTGTTGCCCATAATCTCTATGGGCATAGATTCAAAATACGAAGCTGCCTCTTCTTTGGTAGCACCTTCTAGTTCCACCGTGGCGGTAACTTCAACGGTGTTTTTGTCCCAAGTCTCAAACTCTATATCAGCATAACTGGTATTTAAGTCAAGGACAGCATCTTGGGAAACATTAAAAGTTTCTGTGAATGTCTTACTTTCTTTTTGACCAAATGCTGCGGTGGCCATTGCAAGAAATCCTAAGCCAATGATGAGTTGCTTAGATACTATTTTAAATGATTTGTTCATTTTTTGATGATTTTAATTGATTTAACTTCTTTTTTAACTTCTGTAATAATTGTAATCGTAATTGCAAATTTTCTATTAAGGCATTAATAGTCTGGTCATTGGGACCAAGCTCAATTAACTCTTTGTTCAATTCCTTGTATTCTAAATTCAATTCGGAAAGCCTATCCATAAAACTGTCTACCAAACCCTTGTTTTCGTCTGAAATTTCCAACTTAGAAAGTTCAAGGTTAATGTTGGCGACATAATAATTTTCGACCTTTTTTAAATCTGGTGAAAGGTCTCCAAAAGAAAAATCCGAGTTTTCTTCCAAGTTGCCTTTGTCCACAATAGTGGTGGGAATACCATCATCTTTTTTACTTTGTAAATATCCAAAAATACCTATCCCAACTAGTACAATTACAGATGCGGCTACATACCAAAGATGAATTGAACTTTTCTTTTTAATCGGCAATACATCATCCAGCTTTTCAAGAAAACGCGCTTCATGACCTTCTTTTAAGCTAAACTTCTGTTTTCGCTCTTCATTGAATAAATCCCTAAGATCCTGTCCCATATCTTTTTGCATTTAATAGTTCCTTTAAATATCCCTTTCCTCGTAACAATCTTGTTCTACATGCACTTTCCGTAATGTCCAATATTTGCGAAATCTCACTGTGATCATAACCTTCAACCAAAAAGAGAAGTACTACATATTTATATTTATCGGACAAACCATGGATCGCCTTTTTAATTTCATCCATAGTCACATCATCGTCCACAGTCCAATTCTCATCCTCAACAGGCTGCATATAACTTTCATCCAAAGCAATTAAATGCTCCTTTTTTGTCTTTAAAAAATCTATGCTTTTGTTGACTACAATTCTTTTTAACCAAGCACCAAAGGTTACCTCTCCCTTAAATTGATGTATCTTTTGAAATGCCTTAATAAATGCCTCTTGCAAGACATCCTCGGCATCGTCGGCATTTTTAACAAAGCGCATGGCCACTGTGTACATACCATCACTGTATTGCCTGTACAGTTTTAATTGCGCAGAACGATCATTTGCCTTGCATTTTTCTACAACATCAATCTGAAACATGAGTTGGTTTGGTGTTTGTTTTTAGTTGTTGTTATTTTAAAGACGAAAGAAAAATTACGATGTTGCAAAAAACTTCTATTTTTACTAATCTTTTTAAATTTTCCATTTGAAACAAGTTACAATTTCCAACGAATTCATAACCATGATGGTCCTGGATTATGGGGCTATCATACAAAAGCTATTGGTTAAAGGCAAGGATGGCAACTACACGAATGTTGTTGTAGGATACAATCATCCCAGTAGGTATCGCCTAGACGAAAACTACTTAGGAGCCTGTATAGGTCGCTATGCCGGAAGAATATCCAACGGTGGTTTTGAGCTTGACAGGGAAAAATTTTATCTGCCACATAATGAAGGTGTGCATTTACATGGCGGCAAGGAAGGATTTAACCAAAAATATTGGCAAATTGAAGAAGTGGGCAATACTAAAGATGCATATGTTAAACTCTCGTATAAGAGTAAACACTTGGAAGAGGGTTATCCTGGTAATTTAACGGTGAACGTAACCTACAAACTTGTCGGCAATGCGCTGCAAATAGTTCATGAGGCAATTACAGACAGAAGTACTGTAGTTAACTTAACCAACCATTCCTATTTTAAATTGGATGATAGCCCATATATTGATGATTACCAGCTACAATTAAACTGTCCGTATCTACTGGAAACAAAAGATAATTTATTGCCTACTGGCGATATTATTCCTGTTAAAGAAACCAATTATGACTTTCTTTTACCGAAACCTATTGGGGTAAAACGTATGGACACTTCATTTATAAAAGATATGGGTAATGAAAAGGTAGCGGAAGTTTCTTCCAATAAATCGAGTATATCCATGAAAGTTTATACCAACCAGCCTATATTAACAATTTATACACCACTGGACTTTCCTGGAATATGTTTAGAGACCCAAAATTATCCTGACGCACCTAACCAACCTGACTTCCCAAATAGCGTTCTAAGACCAGGTGAAACTTATAACAACATCTCCATTTTTAAGTTTGATTTATTACCTTAGAAACCAAATTCATACTTTTTTTACTTTTATATTTTATGAAGTTTGTAAAACGCCTGGTAATTACTTTGGCCGTATTGGCCGCTTTGTTCTTTTTTGTTGGATTACCTTATATGCAATCCAAAACAAAAAAATATAGCCCAGAACAAACTGCGACCTATGATTTTAAAGGTGGTACAATTACCGTAAATTACTCAAGCCCTTCTAAAAAAGACAGGGTAATCTTTGGGGAACTGGTACCCTATGGGCAAGTATGGCGTACGGGTGCCAACGAGCCCACAACATTCAGTACAACAAAGGATATTCAAATCATTGATAAAGCCTTAACCGCAGGTACTTACTCACTTTGGACCATACCCAATAAGGAAAGCTGGAAAGTCATTTTTAACAAAGAAGTACCAGATTGGGGCGTATCCCTATTAAGTGGTGGTTCTGAAACCACTAGGGAACCAGAAGAAGATATAATTGTAGTTGAAGTTCCCGTGAGGGAGCAAGCCCAACCCATAGAAAATTTTACCATCGCATTTGAAGAAAAAAATCAACTGTATCTGGTCCTTTTTTGGGATAAAATAAAAGTAAAAGTCCCTATTAATTAGCCTTAAAAATTTCAATATTATAAATAGTAAGGATACATCAAAAACAGATTTTTCACCAGAACACCTAATAAAAGGTATTTTGGCCAACGATATTGCTGTTTTAAGCAAGGCAATTACACTAATTGAAAGCAAAAAACCAGAACACCAAAAAATTGCAAAAGAGGTAATTAAAGCCTGTTTAACTCATAAAAAACCGAGTATTAGAATTGGCATCACTGGAGTACCAGGTGTTGGTAAAAGCACATTTATAGAAAAATTTGGAAAAATGCTTACACACAAAGGTAAGCATGTGGCGGTTCTTACCATAGATCCAACAAGCCAACAAACACGTGGTAGTATCCTAGGAGACAAAACCCGTATGGAAACTTTGGCTACGGACCCTAATGCCTATATCCGTCCATCTCCTTCTGGCGATAGTTTAGGTGGTGTGGCCCGCAAAACTAGGGAAAGTATTATTGTATTGGAAGCCACTGGTTATGATGTAATCCTAATAGAAACCGTTGGGGTTGGACAAAACGAAATTACTGTCCATAGCATGGTGGATTTCTTTCTACTTCTTAAGTTATCAGGTGCTGGTGATAACTTACAGGGAATAAAACGGGGTATCATTGAAATGGCAGATGCCATAGCCATAAACAAAGCCGATGGCGACAATATTAAAAAAGCAGAACAGGCAAAAATTGAATTTGCCCAGGCCTTACATCTGTTTACGCCAAAAGAAAATGGTTGGACTCCCCCCGTTGTGTTATGTTCTGCATTGGAAAACACAGGGTTGGATAACATTTGGACAACCATTGAAATGTATACGCTACAGACTAAAAAAAGTGGACATTTTGATACGAAAAGAAAGGAACAGAATAAAAATTGGTTTAGGGAGTATGTTGAGGAGTTACTGAAAATGAACTTTTATAAACAACATAGCATTAAAAAAAGAATACCAGAATTAGAGCAAAAAATAATTGAGGAACGCCTTTCCCCATTTACAGCTGCAGAAGAACTTTTGGAATTTTACCTGAAAATCAAGCATTCAGAGTAAAACAGATTTCAGAAACCCAAGTTTATCATCTTAGTAATAAAAAACATAACTTTGCCATTAATCCAAAATTAGCTTAATGGACATTGTTACCCCTTCCCTATTATCGGTAGTTGTACCTCTTTATAATGAAGAAGAAAATGTAACACTGTTGACCCAAAAAATTCATGAAAGCCTAGTAGGTTATACATATCAGATTATATATGTTGATGATTTTTCTACCGATAACACCAAAAAGGTGGTCAAAGAACTAAAAGATGATAAAGTTCATCTTATCGAGCTCAAAAAAAACTATGGTCAAAGTTTAGCTTTAGCTGCAGGATTGGATTATGCAGAAGGAGAATATATCATAACCATGGATGGTGACTTACAAAACGACCCCAGTGATATTCCACAAATGTTGTCCTATGCCATTGATGAAGAGTATGATGTAGTAACCGGCATACGACAAAAGAGAAAAGATACATTAGTAAAAAAAATACCTTCTAAAATTGCAAATTTTCTGGTACGCAGGGTTACAAAGTTGGATATAAAGGACAATGGCTGCGCCTTAAAGGTATTTACAAAAGATATTGCCAAAGATTTAAACCTTTATGGTGAAATGCACCGTTTTATTACCTTATTGGCACATTTGGAAGGCGCGCAAATAAAACAAGTACCCGTAAAACACCATGCCAGGAATGCCGGGGTTTCCAAATACGGTTTAGAACGGGTTTTTAAGGTAGTAGCAGATATGGTACTCCTTCTATTCATAAGAAAATACTTTCAAAGACCCATTCACCTATTCGGAATATTTGGTGCATTGTTAATTCTTTTGGGAGTATTGATCAATATTTATTTACTTATCGTTAAACTTGGCTTTGGACAAGATATAGGTACTCGTCCTTTGCTTATTTTTGGAATGATGTTTATAATGGCGGGCATACAATTGTTTACCATTGGTATTGTCATGGAACTTCTAATTCGTACCTACTACGAGTCACAAAAGAAGCGGCCATATCGCATTAAAAAAATTAATGTAGGTGGCCAATACTCGTAAAAACATTACCACCTTCCTAAAGATTGCTATAAGTATAGTACTTATTTATTTTATTGTCACAAAAATTGACATTAAAGAAATTGGTGCTATCCTTAAAAAAAGCAACCCTTTTTATCTTTTTTTGGGGCTTCTATCCTTTTTAATCTCCAAAATTATTGCCGCTATTCGTTTAAATGGTTATTTCCATTCTCTACAAGTACCATTATCCCATAAGAGCAATCTAAAGCTATACTTCCTTGGTATGTTTTATAACCTCTTTTTACCTGGAGGTATTGGTGGGGATGCCTATAAAGGATATCTCATTAAAAAAACCTTTGAAATACCTACCAAAAGAGTGGTCAGTGTACTGGTCCTAGATCGGTTAAGTGGACTTTTATTACTTTTTATATATGCGTGCACGCTTATATTGTTTCTTAACCATGAAGCCCTTAAAAACTATAATTTTTTGTTTGCATTGGCCATACCACTATCGGTTTTGGTATTTTGGTTTTTAAACAAAAAATTCTTCCATTACGTATTACCGGTTTTCTGGTCCTCTATACTTTACTCTGCCCTAGTACAACTGTCACAACTTATTTGTGTTTGGTGTATTATGCTGGCTTTGGGAATAACCGTAAACCAAATTGCCTATTTAATTATTTTTCTAGTTTCATCCATTGTATCCGTGTTACCATTAACTATTGGTGGAATTGGAAGTAGGGAGGTTACTTTTTTCTATGGCGCGGCTTTATTTAGCCTAAATGAAAATATTTCTGTGGGTATTAGCGTGGTATTTTTCTTGATTACCGCATTGGTTTCATTAATAGGAATCTGGTATCATTTTAAGAAAATAAGTCTAGAGGTTGTTGACACAAGAAACTAAAAATCAAGTTTTAGTTAATATGTACCAAATGCCTTTTATTCAGAACACCGTTTCGTGTTTTGGGATTTAAGAACCTACCCTGAAGCCTTGTTATCCTAAATTGATCTACAGTGTATTGCTTATCCCAGGCTATGCCTGAAGACCTAAGTTGTTCCAATTCATTATCATTGGCATATACCCAGATATTATTCCTTTTCTTTATGTGAGCAACCTTGGTCAACTTTACGGGTGACTGATTATAAAAATCCAAGGCCCACGTGAACTCTTCTCCGATTTTGTAAATAGCATCTACTGGAATGTTATTTGCCTGAACTATTGTAGACATAGCGGACCCACCTTGATATTTTAATAGATTAGGATAAAAATGAATATTTAAAACGATATTCAACATAAATGATGCAGAAACAGATATGGTAACCAACTTCTTAAATTTTGATTCCTTTTTAATCACATAGTAAACCATAACAACAGCTGCTATTGCTAAAATTACATAGGTAAAACTATTATTAACCTTAAAGACATAAAAACATAATAAGCACGAAGCTATTACTACTATACTTAAAATAAAATACTGGGCCCAAACAAGGTATTTTATTGTTTTTTGGCTATCGGACGTAAATAACTTGTATATATACGATGCTGTTAAAACTGAAAATAAGGGGATGGTAACATTTAAGTAATGGGGCAACTTAAACTGGGCAAAACTTATGAGAATAAAAATGAGTGTGATACCACCAAGTGTTAGCACCTCTTTACCAGAATCAAAATGAAATTTTTGCTTTACTAAAGCTTTTATTTTTGTTCCAAAACCTGATATTGCTAAAATGGTCCATGGTAGAAACACCCATAAAAATGTATGAAAAAAGAAAAAGTAATCACTACTATTTTTTCCAATACCCTCACCACTTAGGCGTTCAAAGCTTTGTTCCCAAAAAATAAAGAATATACCACTTCGGTCAGACTTTCCCCTAATCACTTTCTCCGGATGTAAATCAAACTGATGATAATAGGCATATAGCATTGGTACAATAGCAATTGCAAAAACCACAAGGGCAATAATGACCTTCCAATTAACAAAAACATTCCATTTTTTGGTGTACCCAATATGACAAAGAATAGGTAAGCCAATGACCAATAAAGCTATTTGTCCTTTTGTAGAAAAAGCAATACCCGCTGCAAAGGCTCCAACGGCAATGGCTTTTAGACTCCCCTTCTCTATATACTTTGTTAATTGCCAAATAGCCAAAATGGTAAATCCTGTTAAAACGGCATCGGTGCGCACGTCTATGGCACCCAATACAATGGTCTGAGCGGTCATAAACACCAACGCTGCCAGTTTACCTACTTCTACATTATAAAGAAGTTTCCCCAGCCCATAACAACTATAGGCACCTAACAAGGTTGCCAAAATACCCGGTATTCTATACGCCCAATCGTGTATCCCAAATATTTTAAAGGAAATGGCCGCCAACCAATAATGCATATGGGGTTTGTCCAGATATTCGTTAGGACCTTTAAAAAGATTTAGAAAATCGTTTTCTTGAACCATCCTCATGGCCATCACAGCAAATTGTGCCGAATCGTTCTCAAATAAAAGTGCAAAATTACCGGCGATATACACCAGGATCATAAGAATTATCAAAAACCAATACCTTGTATTAGATATCATATGAAAAATTTCCGGTCAGCAAATATAAATAACTTAGCGAAGATCCATCCGAGAAGAGCTCCAATACTAGCCCCGGTAATAACGTCCAAAGGAAAATGCACCCCAATATATATTCTACTATATGCAACCAGCACAGCCCAGATTATTAAAAATAAGGCCAAAAACCTTATTTTATCCCTTAGCATACTACCAAAGAATACCGCTATTGCAAATGAATTGGATGCATGTGCGGAAAAATAACCATATTTTCCACCGCAATAACTTTTGACCAATCGCATACTATTGGCAATTTCCTCATCGTGACAGGGCCTAAAGCGTGCTACACCATACTTGAAAAAGTTACTTAACTGGTCTGAAACCGTTATAAGAAGCGCTACGGACAATACTAACAATACTGTTCTTTTAACACCGAATTTTTGATAAGAAATAATCAGCAAAAACAGGTATAAAGGAATGGCGCTAAATTTATTGGAAACGAACTGCCAAAAAGTATCCCAACTTGTATTTCCCAAGCCGTTCAAATAAAGAAAAAGTTCTTTATCGTATTGTAATAATTCTTCCAACATGTAGATTAATCTTCATAACGAGATACTTCCCGATCATAGAAAGCAGTTGCCGCCTCTATTAAACTTTCCGCTTCCGCTTCCAATTCTTTTTCGTCCTCTTTTGAAAATTCCTCCAGCCATTCTACTTCATCATTTTCTAGGTTGATAACAAAGCGAGGAAAATCGGTATGGACAATAAATATAGCGTTTGGATAATCTGTATTGTCCCCCAGTAAAAATTTTGGCAATTCCATATAATAATCAAATGTATTTTATAATTACTACGTTTCCGAGTAACGATATTTTATTTATTGGATATAATCAATTGTTTTGTCAAATAATTAAATCGAAGATACAACATAATGGCCGATGCAGTAAGCCCAGACAATAAACCTATCCATATGCCCATACTTTCAAAATATGTGTGCAATCCCAAATAATAGGATATCGGAAAGCCTATTAACCAATATGAAATAAAAGTTATTACCGTAGGGATTTTAACGTCTTGGAGTCCTCGCAGTGCACCAAGTACAACCACTTGTATACCATCTGAAATTTGAAAAAAGGCCGCTACCAACATTAGTTGTCCTGCAAGAAATATAACCTCTGTATTATCCGCCATATTTGAAACATCGTCAACATCTAAATATAGTGATGGAAACCAGGTACGACCCATAAGAAAAAGAACGGCAAAAACAATTTCCAACAATAGGGTTAAAAAGAAGATGGAACCGGCAATTCTTCGTAGTTGCTTAAAATTCTGTAATCCCTTTTGGTTTCCCACCCTAACCATGGCAGCAACACCTAATCCCATACCAAACATAAAGGTCATACTACTTAAGTTCAAAGCAATTTGGTTGGCCGCCTGTGCATTTTTCCCCAATACGCCACTTAACCATATGGCAGCCGTAAAAATGGCAACCTCAAAGAACATTTGCAATGCGGATGGAAATCCAAGATTTATTATTTTTCGCATTACTTTTTTCTCAATCCTCCTAAAATTAAATCCGGTTACATAATCATGGAATTTTTTCTTTTTCTTGAGCAAGACCCATATATAGATGACCATCATAAATCTAGCCACCAAAGTTCCAACAGCAGCCCCTACGATACCCATTTTGGGAAAACCAAATGTTCCAAATATCAACAGGTAATTCAACACTATATTTACCACATTGGCAATTATAGTAGCGTACATAGGGTACTTTGTTTGAGAAAGCCCTTCTGAAAACTGTTTAAATGCCTGAAAGATGATCAACGGTAGTAATGACAAAGCGACCAAATCTAAATATGGAAGTGCCAATTCTACAACCTCAACAGGTTGTTTCATCATATACATTAATGGTTTAGCAAGTAAGATTGCGCCAAAAAGTGTTATACCAAGAATGGTGCATAATACCAAACCATGCTTAAGGGCACTTTTAGCGTCCGCTTTTTTACCAGCGCCATCTGCCTCTGCCACCAAGGGTGTAATTGCCGTGGAAAAACCTATTCCCAATGACATGGCTACAAATACAAAACTATTACCTAAAGATACTGCTGCGAGTTCCGCCGTACCTAGTTGCCCAACCATAATATTATCGGCCAATTGCACCAAAGTATGCCCTAAAAGGCCCAAAATTACAGGAACTGATAGCTTTATATTATATTTAAATTCCTTTGTATAATCCTGTAACAAATATTGTTTCTTTATGGGTGAAGTCTAATTATCTATCTAAATACTGTTTTAGTCTGCTGTTTTTGCCTCTTCCCAGAAAACATCCATTTCAGCAAGGGTCATATCCTTAAGCTCCTTTCCTATATCTTTTGCTTTTCCTTCTAAATATTGAAAACGCTTTATAAACTTTTTATTGGTTCGTTCCAGGGCGTTTTCTGGGTTAATATCCAGAAACCGTGCATAATTGACCATTGAAAAAAGCACATCACCAAATTCGGCCTCCATTTTATCTGTATTACCAGAATTTACTTCGAAGGTAAACTCTTCTAATTCTTCTTGTAATTTTTCAAATACCTGTTCTGGTATTTCCCAATCAAACCCAATACCGGCTACTTTATCTTGAACCCTATTGGCCTTTACCAGTGCCGGCAGACCATTGGGGACTCCTTCCAATACGCTTTTTTTACCTTCCTTAAGTTTTATGTTCTCCCAATTTTTTTTAACATCATCCGCGTCACCAACCGAAACATCGCCATAGATATGCGGGTGTCTATGAATAAGTTTATCACAAATCCCATTACATACATCGGCAATATCAAAATCTGCTGTTTCTGAACCTATTTTTGCATAAAAAACGATGTGTAACAATACATCTCCAAGCTCTTTTTTAACTTCTTCTAAATCATTCTCCAAAATAGCATCCCCTAGCTCGTAGGTTTCCTCAATGGTAAGATGTCTTAGAGTTTGCATAGTTTGTTTCCTGTCCCATGGGCATTGGTCACGAAGTTCATCCATGATGGTAAGCAACCTATCAAAAGCCTGCAATTGTTCTTTTCTAGAATTCATGTGAAGCATTTTGGCAAAAGTACAAATCATAACCTTGAAAAGGTGTTGTTATATTTAGTATTTTAGAAGGCGTAAATTTTGTCATTTCCATAATATCCACGATAAAATTTTAATAAATATTAAATGAAGCGAAGATATTTTTTACAACAATCCGGTTTATTGTCGGCTAGCGCCCTATTACTACCAAGCCTTGGCTTTACTAGTTTTGAAGAACAAAAATATGGAGTACAACTATATTCCTTTAGGGATGAAATGGCCGTTGATGCCCTGGGCACCTTAAAAAAAATAGCATCTATAGGGATAAAAGAAATAGAATCCGCCAGAAGTAAAAAAGGCCATTATTATGGACTCACGCCATCAGATATGAAAAAAGCATGTGCCGATTTAGGAATGCAATTGACAAGTGGGCATGTTGCTTTGGACAATAATTTTGAAAAAACCATGGAAGAGGCCGTTGCATCGGAACAACCTTATCTCATATGTTCATCAATGCCCAGTAGGGGTCAAACGGTGGACAACTATAAAGCTGTGGCCGAAGCATTTAATAAAGCTGGTGAACAATGCAAAAATTTAGGAATCAAATTTGGGTATCATAATCATGAGTACGAATTTGAATCCGAGAATGGGCAAGTGTTATACGATATACTCATGGATAATACCGAACCAGATTTGGTACATATGGAGCTAGATCTAGGTTGGGTGGTTGTTGCCGGCAAAAATCCATTGGATTATTTTAAAAAATATCCCGGAAGATTTCCTTTATGGCATTTAAAAGACATGGATATGACAAAAAAAGAAAGTACGGAATTTGGAAAAGGTGGTCTTGATATAAAAACTATGCTTAAAAACCAGACAGCTTCAGGGGTAAGACATATTTTTATTGAACAAGAGGAATATGCAAGTACACCATTGGAAAGCATGAAACACAATATGAAATTCCTAGAATCTATCTAACCAAGTTTAAAACAAAACATGAAACTTCTTTTTTTATCCATTACAATTGCTCTTGTAACCTTTTCCTGTAAATCACAAAATATAATTGCGAAGGGCGCAGAACTAACTTTAGTCGCTGATGAATTTGATTTTACCGAAGGCCCTGCCATAGATAAAAATGGTGATATATATTTTACAGATCAACCAAACGACAGAATTGTAAAGTGGAGCGCAACGGACAATTCCGTAACCGATTGGCTAACACCAAGTAAACGTTCAAATGGACTTTTTTTTGACAATACCGGTAATCTTATCTCATGTGCAGATGAAAAGAATGAGCTTTTGAGTATTGACCCACAAAAGAACATAACTGTTTTAATTGATAACTATAAAGGTAAAAGATTGGGAGGTCCCAATGATGTATGGGTGGCTCCGAACGGTGGCATGTATATA
This sequence comes from Maribacter sp., assembly GCA_965662155.1. GTDB lineage: Bacteria > Bacteroidota > Bacteroidia > Flavobacteriales > Flavobacteriaceae > Maribacter. The sequence goes on from CBFIGW010000047.1 coordinate 18,712, forward strand.
ACAGACCCCTTTTACGCTAGGCCTTGGTGGGACTACACAGAGCCAGAGATAAAAGAAAGAAGGGTATACTACCTTCCCCCCAATGAAAAAGAACTTTTTCTAGTGGCTAAGGATTTTATCAACCCCAATGGTTTAATTGGCACTCCTGATGGTAAAAACTTATATGTTTCAGATATAAAGGGAAATAAAACTTATGTGTTTAAAATCCAAGAGGATGGCTTACTCTCGGACCGTAAATTATTTTGTGAGATGGGCTCAGATGGCATGACTATAGATAACAAAGGCAATGTGTATTTAACAGGAAACGGGGTTACCGTGTTTGATAAAAAAGGCAACCAGATTGAACATATAAAAATCCCAAAAAAATGGACTGCCAACGTAACTTTTGCTGGACCAAAACAAGATAAATTATTTATAACAGCCATGGACGCTGTTTATACAGTAAAAATGGCAGTGAACGGTATTAGATAATTCGGTTATCAAATCTAAAAAATCAATTTAACATCATAACTATACTATGAGCTGGAAAAACTTATTTGACGAGCAAGAATCAAAAGAGACTATAGAGCGTATCCAAAATTTAACTCCAGAAACCCAAGCTAAATGGGGCAAAATGAACGTTTCCCAAATGATGGCACATTGCAATGTTGCCTACGAGTTGGTTTATACTGATAAGCATAAAAAACCAAAAGGGTTTCAAAAATTTTTAATAAAGCTTTTTGCGAAAAATTTGGTTGTTGGACCAAAACCTTATAAAAAAAATCTACGCACCTCCCCTGTTTTTTTGATTAGCGATGAAAGGGAGTTTGAGAATGAAAAAACAAGACTAATAGAACATATTTCAAAAACACAAAGATTAGGCGGAGCACATTTTAAAGGCAAGGAATCCCATGCTTTTGGTGCTTTATCAGAAGCAGAGTGGAATACTCTTTTCTCCAAACATCTGGATCATCACCTTCAACAATTTGGCGTTTAAAAAAGCATGACCTTATATTTAATCCCAATACTACTAAAAAACAAAAACCAATGACCAATTTTATTTTTGAATTTATAGGCACCGCTATGCTGATATTGATAGGTAATGGGGTGGTAGCGAATTTAGTTTTGAAAAGAACAAAAGGCTCGGATTCGGGTTGGGTGGGGATTTCAATTGCATGGGGTATAGCCGTTTTTATTGGCGTATTTATTTCAGCCGATGTTAGTGGTGCACATTTAAACCCAGCTGTAACGATAGGTTTGGCTACTGCTGGCAAATTTTCATGGGGCCTAGTACCTGGTTATATATTGGCACAAATACTAGGGGCTATGATGGGCAATCTAATGGTTTGGCTTACCTACAAAAAACAGTATGATGCCACAGAAGAGCCAAATGCAATTTTAGCTACCTTCTGCACTTCACCGGCTATTAGAAGTCCGTTTTGGAATATGGTTACGGAAATTGTAGGTACTTTTGCCCTAGTGTTCGGGGTGTTCTATATTGCAGGAGGCTCATATGCTAATGAGGCTATTTCCTTAGGCTCCTTAGATGCCCTGCCCGTAGCATTGCTTGTAATCGGTATTGGTTTTGGACTTGGCGGACCTACAGGTTATGCAATTAATCCTGCGAGGGATTTTGGTCCACGTCTTATGCATTCCATTTTACCGTTAAAAAATAAGTCTAATAGCGATTGGGGATATGCCTGGGTACCAATCGTAGGACCTATTATTGGTTCGGTATTAGCGGCATTCGCATTTTTATGCCTAAACTAAAACTACACTGATTATGAAACATTTATTATTAAGCATTGTGCTAATGATCAATACAACTCTATTTGCTCAAGAAATTATAGAATTACCCTATCAAAAAGATTCAAAAGTGGTTTGGAACGGTCCAGAAAAAAGTTATTATTCGGACATCTGGGAAACAGAAGTGGTTACCAATGTATCGGTACCAACTATGGAGGTTTTTAAACCAGAAAAACCAAATGGCACTAGTGTCATAATTGCACCGGGTGGAGGTTTATATGCCCTAAGTATAAAAAGTGAGGGAACCGCAGTGGCCAAATGGTTGAACAAGAAAGGGATTACTGCTTTTGTTTTAAAATATAGATTAGTACCCACTGGTGAGGACGGAGTTAAAGAAATAACCGATGAAGGTGCAAGTAATCCGCAAAAAATAGTTGAAAGGGTAGCACCGGTGCTACCCCTTTCAATTGCCGACGGTCTAACGGCCATTGCCCATGTTAGAACCAATGCATCACAATGGGACCTTGACCCACAGAAGATTGGCTTTATGGGATTTTCTGCGGGAGGAGCTGTGACCATGGGGATAGTTTATAATTACACATTTAGTAATAGGCCTAACTTTATTGTACCCGTATACCCTTGGACTACAGTAATGCCTATTCAAAAAGCACCGGAAAATGCTCCCCCGATGTTGGTTATTTGTGCTAGCGATGACCCATTAGGGCTTGCAGCCGGTAGTATAGAATTATATGCTTCTTGGTTAAAAGCAGGAAAGATCGCAGGGCTACACATGTATTCAAAAGGCGGCCATGGATTTGGAATG
>CBFIGW010000048.1:0-20438 GCA_965662155.1 Maribacter sp.
CCACCAATTTTCTTTGCGCCATACCAAGCACCAATAATTTGAATAATCTTTTTCATACAATGAATTTACAATTTCTAAAATGAAGTGGAAATAAAATTATTTCAGATTTAATAGAAAATAATCTAACCATGGTAAAACAATAATTAAGAAGGGTTATTTCCTGATAAAACGCCTTGTCCATTATTGAAGATATAATGAAGTAATTTAACAAATAAACCACCCCAATCTGTTTATTATTCAATTATTTAACGTATTAATAAATAAATTAATAATATTTTTATATAGTTATAGTGCTTTGTGTAATCGATAACAATTTTTTTGTTTATGCTGAGTATCGTTGGTTTGGTTCTGTGTAATCTACAGCAAGAGTAAAGGGAGTTAGTATATAAGACTTTGAATATTTAAGTAGAAAATAATAATGGATTACTAAGCTTATCAAGCAGGAGGATAAGTTCAAAAAAATAGTCAACTAGGCAAATTTAATTTAAAAATTATGGAAAAATCAAGAAGAACATTTATTAAGAAAACTGCTTTGGCATCTGGTGGAATCGTATTAGGCGCAAACGCAATGAATGCAAGTAGTTATAGAAAAATTATAGGAGCTAATGATCGAGTTCGGGTAGGAATAGCTGGTTTTTCCAATAGGTTCAAAGGGGCTTTGCTACCGGCGTTCAATAGTTTAAGCAAAGCTCAAAATTTTGAATTGGTTGGTGTTTCAGATATTTGGAATCGTCGACGAGATGAAGGAATGGCTAAAGTAAAAGAGGTCACTGGAAACAAAATTACCTCTTGGCGAAACAATGAAGAAATGTATGATAAGAACGACATAGATGCCGTAATCATTTCTACAGCAGATTTTCAACATGCCCTGCATACCGTACAAGCGGCAAATGCTAAAAAAGATGTGTATTGTGAAAAACCATTTGCAGAAACTATGGCAGACGCACGTGTGGGAATAAAAGCAGTTAAAGAATCCGGAATCGTTTTTCAAATTGGCTCGCAAAGAAGGAGTGGGTCTAACTATCATGCGGCAAATAATTATATCAAATCCGGTGAGTTTGGTGATATTGTTATGGTTGAAATGACCTGGAACGTTAACCAGCCCGGTAGATGGCGTTTGCCTAAATTAACCAGTGAAATTAGAGAGTCCGATGTAGATTGGAAAAGATACCAAATGAATCGCCCTGAGGCAGCTTGGGACCCTAGAAAATATCTGGAATATAGATTGTTTTGGCCGTATTCCTCTGGTATTCCTGGACAGTGGATGTCTCATCAAATAGATACGGTGCATTGGTTTACTGGCTTAAGTCACCCCCGTAGTGTAGCAGCTAACGGCGGTATTTATTTATGGAAAGATGGTCGTAAGAATTTTGATACTATGTCTGCCGTTTTTGACTATGGACCTTCAGACGATCTAACATCTGGTTTTCAAGTTACATACTCTTCAAGGTTTACCAATTCCGCTGGAGGTACAAAAGAAATTTACTATTCCAATGGAGGAGAGTTGAATTTAGACACTAATAAAGTAAGTGATAATGGTGGATTAGGTGAAAGGCATGCTTCTGCAATGGGTATGGAACCTAATAAGTTAAATGGTTTTAACCTTACTGATAATGCTCCAAAAGTGGTTACTTCTGCGAATACAGGTGCAGATAATATGACTACTATGCATATGTTGAACTGGATGGAATGTGTACGAAGCCGTAAAACTACCAATGGTCCTATAGAGGCAGGTTACAACCATTCCATTGCTAATATAATGACTACCGCTGCACTTAGGACAGGTCTCAGGGCTACATTTGATGAAGCTACACAAGATGTACTTGCTGGTGGGAAAGTATTTCAATATTAAGTTAAGAGAACTATGTTTAAAGTATTAAAATATTTTGGCTTGGTTGCCGTCTTATTTTTCATCTCCTGTAATGAGAGTAAAAAGACATCGGAAAAAAGCAGAAGTGATGAAATGGAAATTTCGCAAAATTCAGAAATAAATTTTGATTTGGATGAGGTAAATAAAAGGATTGATGTAAAAATTGGTAACGAACTTTTTACCAGCTACATATTTGACGGTAAGACCCCAAAGCCAATTTTGTATCCTTTAATCACCAAAAGTGGTATAAAGGTGACCAGGGGTTTTCCTTATGATTCTAAACCAGGGGAGCGTGTAGATCACCCTCACCATGTTGGACTTTGGTTTAATTATGGTGATGTAAATGGTTTGGATTTTTGGAACAACTCTTATGCAATTCCTGAAAACGAAAAGCATAAATATGGTAGTATCATACATCAAGAGATTGTGGAATTGGATGATAAAAAAGGAATATTTAGTACAAAAGCTATATGGCAATCATTGGATGAAATAAATCTTATTGAGGAGACTACAAAGTTTGTGTTTTCTGAGGTTGGTAATACAAGGGTTATTGATAGAATTACTAGCCTTAAGGCCTTAAACGATGTTTCTCTTAAAGATAACAAGGAGGGTATGTTAGGGATTAGGGTAGCCAGAGAGTTAGAGCTCCCTTCAGACGAACCGGCAGAATTTACGGATGCGGAAGGTAATGTAACAGAAGTAAAAGTATTGGATAATGAAGGAGTAAACGGTAATTATTTCGCTAGCGGTGGGTTGACCGGCAACGATGTTTGGGGCACTAGAAATAAATGGGTGAAATTAGAAAGCACTATAAAAGGTGCTCCAGTATCTATTACAATTTTAGATAATAAGGATAATGCAGGTTACCCTACCTATTGGCATTCACGTGGTTACGGTCTTTTTGCTGCCAATCCATTAGGGCAAGCAATTTTTTCTGAAGGTAAGAATGTCTTGGATTATAAATTGTTAAAGGGTGAATCCGCTACTTTTAAATATCGCATTTTAATCCATAGTGGCACTGTGCTTTCTAAGGAGGAAATCACCAATTGGTTCAATGATTTTAATAATCTGTAGTTGAGGTAAAAAACAAAATAGATGAAAAGAATAATATTAGTAGTTTTAGTTTTCATGTTCGTAGGGAACATGTTTTCGCAAAAAAGTGATGATCAAATGCATACTATTTTTGATGGAACGGACTTAAGGTATTGGGAAGTTCCAAAAGATAATATATGGTGGTCTATAGAAGATCAAGTACTCTGGGCCAAAAGTGACGTGAATAAAATTGGATCATCACTTTGGACCAAAAAGGAGTATACGGATTTTGTAGTTCAATTAGAATTTAAATTTGGAGAAGGAACCGTGGATACAGGTATTTTTATGCGAGGGGAAGGCAAAGAATTTGTTCAAATTCAAATTGGTGAATCCGGCTCCTTAAAAAGAGATATGACAGCATCACCTTATGTACCTTCTTTAGGTTATCCAGTAGAGGCAAATGGAGTTGATGATTTATTGAAAGTTGATGATTGGAACACTATTAAGGCCAAGGTTGTTAGGGATAACTATAAAGTCTGGTTAAATGGGGTAGAGGTAATGACCTACAAGTTAAAAGATGCAAAACTAAACGGACCAATAGGATTACAACTACATCCCGGTAAGGATATGACCGTACAATTTAAGAATATTACCGTAGCCGAATTATAGCTTTATTTCACTATCCAAAATAGTACACAAAACCAGTTTGCAATTAACTTTATACATCATTACAATGTAAAACCGTAGTCATAGCTACGGTTTTCTTTTTCTTATTCATTTTATCCTAAAACAATTCAAATTAGTTCCTCGTTATTAGCTCTTTAGGAATGTTAGGCTCATATTCAGGCAATAAAAAAGTATTAAACAGTTGTTCCTGTAAGTTTAAGGAAATAGAAAACCCTTCTTCTGATAACAGAAGAAGGGTTAAACAAACTAACTCAACTATACTAAGTTATTGGGGATATCCGGGATTTTGTGGGTATCCACCTAAAGTTCTATCAATTTGATTTTGTGGTATTGGTCTTACCGCATGATAATCTTGAATATTAGGGGCCGCTTGTGGATTATATAACCTTGTACGTTCAACTAGCTTACCAGTCCTAGCTAAATCTGGCCATCTGTGACCTTCACCTACTAATTCCCTTGCTCTTTCATCTAAAAGAAAATCAAGATCAACATCACCGGCTGTAATTTGACTAGCGGCTTCTTGCCCAGGCACTGCTGCACGTAATCTAATGACATTAATGTCATCAGCTGCACCAGCGGCATTGTTTTGTTGTAAACGCGCTTCTGCCCTAAGTAAATAAGCATCCGCTAATCTCATTAGTATAAAATCACGTTGACCATTAACTTTTTGTCTGTCCGGTCTAGTAGCATCAATCCACTTGTTCATGGAAGGGAAACGTCTTTCATCATATTCGTCATTGGAGTATACAAGATATGGAACGGCATCTTGACGGGATTGTGGCCATTCAATATCTTTTCCTGGACCAGGAATAAATATGGCAGTATCACCGATTGCCAAAGCCGCTCTTGCAGGTTCATCGCCTGCAGCATCCGTAGCTGGCTCATTTTTATTAGCGAACCATACATGTTTAAAGGAAGCATCATACCTAGTGTCCACCGTTCTGTCCCAAAGTGTTAGCATAAAGTCTGTTGGGCGGTGTCTTTTCCAAGGTCTGCCATTGGTAATATCACGAGTCATACCTCTACGTACATCATATTCATGCAGAAAATAAAGATGCCATCTATGTCCAAATGGATCAACATCACTATCTACTTGAGATTTAGAATTGGGTACTACATACACCATTTCACTATTTTCTTGGTTGTCTATATCCCATAGGTCAGCAAAATTCGGTAATAATTCAAAGCCATAATTATTGATTACATTACCGAATAAGGTTTCCGCCCTAGAAGCATCTGAACCTTCTGCAAAACCTTGATAGCTTCTTGTCAATAAAGCTTTTCCTAATAAGAATTCTGCCGCAGGCTTGGTAGCTCTACCATAATCTGATTGTTCATTCGGTAAATTGGCTATGGCAAATTCTAAATCAGGTACAATAGCCTGCGTGTAAATTTCCGATTGTGCCGTTTTGTTGGCGTCAATTTCTACACCTTCTGTTTCTTCAAGGCTTAGGTGTGCATCCCCAAAAGTGGTAACAATGTTAAAATAAAAGTATGCCCTTAAAAAACGTACCTCTGCTAAACGTATAGTTTTTAGTGATTCATCCATTTCAACATCAGGTGCACGGTTAACAATGGCATTGGCTTGGTTAATACCTTTATACCAATTGTCCCAGGAATCCCTGATGTAGCTTTCCGATCCATTTAGCCCACCATCATAAAAATTAAAAACCTTATGGCCACCATCTGCTCCGTTGGTCCAAATATCAGTGCCAAATGTTAGCATAGCGGCGCCTATTTCTTGACCATAGAAAGGTTTAAAAGTGGAATAGGTTGCCCTTACACCATCCTCCAAACCTGTTTCCGTAGTATAGTATGAGGCTGCTGATACGTCTGTTACTAGCTCCTCTTCTATAAATTTATCACATGACTTTGTGGTAAAAGCCAGTGCTAAAACTATGAGTATATAAATTTTTCTGTTCATAATATATAAATTAACAATTTTTTTATGATTAAAATGTTGCATTCAATGACAGTGACCATTGTTTAGTACTTGGAACTACACTACTGCCCAAGTCTGTTACATCTTCTGAAATTTCAGGGTCAAAAGTGTCGAATTCACTTGCAAACCATAAATTTTGACCAGAAACTGTCAAGCGTAATTTTTCCATTCCTAATTTTTCTGTTATAGATTCAGGAAGATTATATCCTAAAGACACATTTCTTAGTTTTAGGAAACTACCATCAAAATAACGTAGTGTAGACCCGTCTCTTGGGCTTTCTTGGTTCTCATTTGGACGTGGATATGCATTTGTTGGGTTGTCAATAGTCCAATAATCAACATCCAAGTTATTATACCTTCCAAAAAGGGAGTTATTACTTCCATGAAAGTTGGAGACTACGGTGTGTCCTACTCTGTAGACGAAGAAAACACCTAAGTTAAATCCTTTATAAGAGAATTTGTTATTAAAACCACCATAAAAATCGGGTACTCCATTACCTATAATTTTACGGTCATCTGGCGTAATTACACCATCTCCATTTAAATCGTTCAGTTTAATTTCACCTGGCACTTTATTTTCAGCAGCTAAAGCTGCAGCCTCCTCGTTGGCTTGCCAAATTCCTATTTTTTCATAGTTAAAAAATGATCTTATAGGTTCACCAATAAACCATCCATTGCCGACATCGTCAGCTGGATTGCCATTTTCGTCAAGTAACGCTAATTCGGTAATTTCTTCTTTATAGGTAGAAATATTAAGGTCTACATCCCAATTAAAACCATCATCAACATTATCTATAATTCCACCACTAATACTAAATTCAAAACCAGTAGTTCTTGTAGAGCCTACATTTTGTAATACACTTTGGTAACCAGAGGTTGAAGGTAAACTTCTTGCCAATAAGAGGTCTACCGTATTGGTTCTAAACCAATCAAAAGAACCCACTAAACGATTATTAAAGAAGCCGTAATCCAAACCAATATCTAAAGTTTTAGAAACCTCCCAAGTTAAATCCTCATTAGGTATTTCATTGAGTCCAAAACCTAAAGCAAATTCTTCACCAAATGCGTATACAGAATTAGCCAATCTACCTGCTGTTTGGTAAGGATTTACAGAGGTATTACCAACTTCACCATATGATGCCCTAAGTTTCATTTCAGATACTTGTGTGTCTGCTAGAAATTCTTCTTGGTCCATTCTCCAACCAGCGGATACACCAGGGAAATATTTCCATTGGTTTCCAGGTGCCAATCTTGAAGATCCATCTGCACGTAAAGAGGCTTGGAAAAGATACTTGCCATCAAAATCATAATTTACCCTACCCATAAATGAAGCTAAGGCCCATTCCGTTAAACCGGATTGAACAACGCTACCGTTTGTTGCCGATCCCAAGTTGTAAAAGGCTTGTGATTCATATGGTATTCCTGTGACATCTGCCCTATATGCTTCAAACCGTGATTTTTGAATACTTTGAAGTAGTGTTACTTTCAGATTCTGTCTATCCGTTAAGGCTTTATTGAAGGTCAATAAGTTCTCAAGGGTATACCCGAAATCTATATCGTTAATGACTCCTGCCCTACCTGGTCCCCCACGATTGGTATTAGTTAGACTGCCTGAAAAAGTTCCTCTTCGACCAATTCTTATATCGGGTCCAAAAGTGGTAGTCCATTTAAGACCTTCCATGATATTAATGTCTAAATAGATAGGGGCAAAAATACGTGTCTGCGTACGTTCGTCCTGATAAGCGCCTTCAACCAATTCATTTAATGGATTGGTACGGATACCATCGTTAGTTGGTAAAAACAATAGCTCGCCATCAGCGTCTCTAGGAACCCCCAAAGGATTGTTGGCCAATGATTCTTGCATTGTTGCGTTGGACCCCCAGTTTTGCTCAGTTCTTGCCGCTAAAATCGAAGCGCCTACTTTAAATACATTGCTGATTTTATGATCCACGTTTACTCTTGCAGAAAAACGTTCGAAATCTTGGTTGCTTATGATACCCTGTTCTTTAAAGTATCCGATTGAAGTACTAAAAGTGGTATTCTCAGAACCTCCACTAACACCAATTTGATGATTAGTCTGCCAACCGTTACTTAGTACTTCATCTAACCAATTGGTAGATCGACCTTGAGCTAATGATTCAAGTTCGACAGGGTCTAAGAAAACCTCATTATCTGGTATGAGTGCCCCGTTCCAACCAAGCCTTCTTGATTCTCTTTTCAAATCGGCAAATTCCGCACCATTCATCATATCAACTAATCTAGTTGCAGAGGTAATACCATAGCGGCTACTATATGTTATTTTAGTTTTTCCTACTTTTCCTCGGTTGGTTGAAACTAAAATTACGCCGTTTGCGCCCCTGGACCCATATACTGCGGTTGCTGCTGCATCTTTTAATACTTGCATCGATGCAATATCGTCTGGGTTAATATCCGCCATAGAATTAGGACCATCAATTAATGGTATCCCGTCAACCACATATAACGGATCATTTGAGGCGCTTATAGAACGTCTACCTCTAATTCTTACTGTTGGGTTTTGACCTGGACGGCCCCCTGTAGATTGCACATCGACACCAGCAATTTGTCCTTTTATGGCATCAATGGAACTTGAAACCTGTACAATACTTAATTGCTCCGCAGTAACGGTTTCAATTGCACCTGTCACTTCTCCTTTTTTCTGAGTACCATAACCTACCAATACTACTTCGTCAAGTGCTGCGGCATCAGGTTGTAATGAGGCGTTAACGCTAGACCTGCCATTTATTGATACTTCTTGCCGGGCATAGCCTACATAACTGAATATCAATATTCCATCAGAAGGTGCATTGATACTATAGTTACCATCAAAATCTGCTACCGCTCCAGTAGTTGTACCTTTAACTACAACGCTAGCTCCCGGTAGTGGCACACCATTTTCATCCGAAATATTACCGGTTATCGTTGTCTGTAAATTTTCATCGAAACTTGTGTTTTCTTTAGCGTATCCTAGAGAAGGAGACACCACCAGAAAACCAAGAATAGCAATTAGGAGAAAGCTTTTAGTTTTTCGCCTTAATTTTTTAATGTGAGTTTTTTTCATGTTCTTGTTGGATTAGGTTATTTAGTTAAAATCATGTCAAACCAAAGTAACAATTATATCAATGATATAATGTTAATTAGCTAATATTTTAGTTATAAAATTAAATATATTACAAAAAAAGCAAAAAAACACAGTATTATAAGAAAAATGATTCTTTTTTGTGTAATCGATTATCTTGTAAATGGAAAATCACATATATATTCGGTATAATTTTTACTTTTCAACCTCAAAAAGTAAATTTAATCCTACCGAAACAAAGATTTTTAAGTGGAATAGGTCGTTGATTATGAAATTTACCTTGTTAATTTAATTCTACAGCGTTTTCATACCTGTTTTAGACTAATTTAATCTAATAAAAGTCAAAATTTTGTAATCGGTTGCGCACTAATCCTAAATATGATTTTAGCGTATACCAGTTTTGTGGTTTTCTATTTTAAATACTTTGATAAAATTGTTCTTGTTTAATTTTTCCATTAGCGTACTTTAAAAACCACCAACGTTGATATTTAAATAACTTATTATTCAGTAGAGGGCTAAAGCAATTATAGGTATTTACACCATTATATATTTATTGTTTTCAACTTTTGATTTTGTGGACAAAGTCAAAAATTAATACTGATGATAAAAAAATGTCCAATAAAAATAAGAAAAGATGTAAGGCCAAAACATTAATAAATAGCAGCAAAAAATATTCTTTTACTGCTATTTATTCATAAAAAATGATATTAACTTATGACCTAGTTTAATTTCAAATTAGTTTCAAAGCTTAGAAACATTATACTATGGCCAGGTATTTGAACCATACCTTCATCGACTTTTACTCCTTTAATCTCTGGTAACAAATCGTAAGCATCCAATTCAAGAGTTTTACCATTAAGTTGTACCGTTTTTGTTTCAAGACTTTCCGCAGAAAGTAAGTACTGCTCAGCTCGGTTATGAATTTCAAAGGAGACAATGGTCTCGGAGGAATTGATAATCAACACCGACCTGCCTTCTGGATTATTCTTATTGTCGTGAACATAAACATTGACTCCGGGGGCAAGATTGTTTGCTTCATAAACTTTGGTGCCCATTAGTTTACTCCACAACAAAGCGGCCCAATAATTGGGACGAGGTTCGTGCGTATCATGTTCCAACAAGGCGTATTCGCTGCGAGCGAGCGTATTATGCATTATTACCTGTACTCCTTTTTTTGCCAATCTGCCCATTTGTTCTAAATACCTAAAAGTATCTATATAAGTAGCTGCCAAAGGGTCGCCCCCACATGCCGCTTCTGCAGTTTCATTTAGCCAGATGGGTACATTTGGACTATATTTATCTCGTGATATTTGATAAAATTCCAGTCCTTTCTCCGTCTTACTAAGCCACTCTTGTGATAAGACACTCTCAAGGGTCTGGTTTCCTTGACAACGTTTTGATACGCCTCCATAAAAATGATATGTATAGGCCTCGAATGGATTCTTTGGAAGGTTTGCCATTATATCTTCCGTAGCAATATCTATATTAACGATACCACCGGTTGTTTCCAGCACGCCTCCTTCACCAACCGAACCTGGTCCAGTAATCATCATTTGAGGATAATACTCGCTTACAAATTCATGAAAAACAGCAAAATCTGCAGCGTAGCTATTGGCATCGTAGCCCTCCGGAGCACTACCATGACTTGCAAAAGTAGGTTCATTGAACATTTCTGCAGCAGCAATCTCGCCTCCGATCGATTGGGTGTAGTCAATCAAATCTTTTACTTGGTCAACTTTATATACTCCATTGGCATCATGCATTCCATCACTAATCGCAAAAGAAGTAACAATATCTCCGTTAACGGCTTTCGCAAAATCCACAACGCCTTTCCATTGTTTTTGGGTAAGAATATTATTAAAACCCTCGGGTGCTTTTTCTAGTACGGCATCCGTATTGTTCTGAAAATAAACATCGTTTGCCCAAGTACCGCTCACCCTGATATAGGTAGGTCCTAATGCAGCGGCCAAGTTCCTTAATTTATCTTCATAAAGATCAATTGGTTCTATTTTCCATTTTAGCGCATCAAAACCTTTTTTATCGGTATGTTTCATTACCGAATCCATTTTATCATAAGGGACCCAAAATTCGCCACCGATAACCTCGCACATTTCAATGTTATAAGACTGAAAGCGTTCATCAACACTGCCCAAATATTTCATTTGGCTTAAATCTATACTTTTAACATATTTTGAACTTTCATTTTCCAATGATGTTTGACCGGAAGCCTCTGGTGCCATTCCTAATAATATTAGGGTCAAAACACTCATAATCATATGTTTCATTTTGGTTGGTTTTAGTGTTATTAAAATATAAATGTTGAAAGTAGGCTTTTTTTGTAAGCAAAAATTCTTAATATTTAGTAATGTCAACTAGCTCATGGAGGCTTAAGGCTTATGTAGTTGGGCCTATTTTTTTATCATGTTTTACGAAACTCGTTTTTGCATGTATCTACTGAAAAGTAAAAATAACACACCGCATAACAACCATGCCGGTAATGTTACGAAGGATAGAAATACGTCATATTGAACAGATATAAAATAAAATAGCCCAAAACTTATCGCCCAAGCAAACAAGACAGATTTGTTGAATTGTAAATTTGCTTTTTCAGCATAATCGGTTATGATACCGGATTGTTTATGAAAGAAATGTTCAAAAACAATAATGGCCCCAATAGGTGCTAATATGAATCCATATAACGCTACAAAGTCCAATAGTTTCATAGCAAAAGCTGGGAAAAGTCCTGCAATTGTTGCAATTGATCCAGCTAAAATTGTGACCCAGAAAGTAGAGGCTTTTGGCATTATTGCTTGAAAAGCCAACCCTGCTCTATAAATAGTAGGATTAGCGGTAGTCCAACCGGCCAATACTACCGCAATGATGCCGAATATGCCAATGGCATTGTAAGCTAAAGGTCCTGGGGCTACAGTTGGGGCTTCACCTTGTCCCAATAAAGCCTGCGCCTCAGGTGTCTGAACATAGACTGCATATAACAAAGCGGCCGCTATCCAAGCCATATAATGGCCTACGTACATACCCGCAGCGGTTGTCCATCCAGAACTCGCTTTTTTTGCAAAACGAAAAACGGATAGATCGGACATGCCTATGTGCATGGCGGCATTGGCGAACCAAGACCAAAAGAAAACGTGCCAAAATGTATATTTTATTTGACCTGGAAACGGCTGACTGCCTTCTCCCCATATATTCCAAAAGTCCTTAAAACTACCAACTCCCAATTGTTGCAAGGCTACGATTCCGCAAACTAAAAATGCCAACACGATAACAGGCGACATCCAATTTGCCGCTTTGGATACCGTATCGTAACCTTTAGAAGCAATCAATGAAATTACAGCACCAATAATCAATACAATGATAATCCATGTAGCGCCATTGGGCATAGTATCTGTTAATTTGGGCATTTCCATATCAAAAGGAATACCTACAGCAGTAGCTGATACTGTAATCATCGCTCCAGCTAAGAAGCAAAACAACACACCATTTGCTAAATTATAGGCAACGACCAACTTTGTCCCACATATTTTTTCTAACTGATAGTAAAGTGTCAACCTTCTTTTAACCGCAATTTCTGATGTTAGAAAACGCCATGATAACACTGCCATTAAATTACCGAGCAGAAGGCCAATGATTAGGTCGAAGGCACTTACACCGGTAGTCAAAAATAATGGGCCAATTACAAATTCGGTTCCAGCGGCATGTTCACCGGCGTACATCCCTAAAAAGCTTTTCCAACTCTTCAGTTTGGATTTTGGTACTGGCGTTCTTTCAAATTCACCGCCAGCAATATCCTCTATTTCTTCTTCAATGTTAAACTGACTCATATTTTAAATGTTGGTTGGTTATTATTATATCAAGTGGTTAGGTAGATCTTCTACACGCTCACAGCAGAGTTGATCCATTACTTGTTTAAACTGTGTTTTCAACATACCAATAGTATGGTTACCTCCTTTGTTGCCCAATGCTCCCGCTCCATACATAAAAGAACGCCCCATAAAAGTGAATTTGGCACCACTAGCCAAGACCCTGGCAATATCTGGTCCAGAACGTAAACCACTATCCAACATTATTTCTATTTGGTCGCTGTAGGTTGCAGCTATATCTTGTAAAGTGCCAATTGTTGATTGTGCAGCATCCAATTGTCTACCTCCGTGGTTGGAAAGTATAATACCATCAAACCCCATTTTTATGGCATCTTTGGTATCTTGTTCAGAAGCGACACCTTTTAAGACCAATTTCCCTTTCCACTTATCGCGTATCGGCTTTATTTTTTCTTCGTTTAACCTGCCGGAAAATGTTTTATCCATAAAGGCACCCAATTGTTTCAAGTTTAATCCTTCAGGGGTATAAGGTTTTAAATTTTCAAAAGTGGGTTGACCATACTTTAAAGTGTTGTAAGCCCATGTGGGTTTTCCTAAAATTTGAAGAATGTTGGCCAAAGTCATTTTTGGTGGTAATGCCAGTCCGTTTTTAAAATCCCTTGGTCGAAACCCAAAAGTTGGTACATCACAAAGTAATACTAAAACAGGGCAGCCTGCCGCTTGTGCGCGATCAATAATATCATCCCTGATGGCATCATCTACGGGGTTGTATAATTGAAACCAGGCGTTACCCTGGGTTAATTCAGTAGCCCTTTCAATATTCATGGTGGTAACCGTACTTAGTATAAAAGGTATATTGTGATCAAAAGCAGCTTTTGCAAGAATAGCTGGCGAATTTGGCCACATTAAACCTTGAAGTCCTACAGGTGCAATTCCAAAGGGAGCATCAAACTCCATTCCCATAACTTTGGTCTTGATAGAGCTGGTTCCGTAATTTTGAAGATATCGCGGTTCTAATTGTACTTTTCTTATATCTGATGTATTTCTAGCTAAACTGACATCCTCGTTACAACCACCATCCAAATACTCAAATGCAAATCTAGGAATCCTGGATTTTGCCTTGTTTCTTAAATCATCAACAGAGGGGTAATTAGAATCAAAATTTGCTGCCATATATATTTATTTGGAGATAAAAGGTACGTGTTTTTTCAAGGAATAATTTTTCCTAAGGAATTTAGAATTCAGTTTAGTATCCGATATAGCAATAGCTGCACCCAAGGCCGAACCCAAAGAAGAATCCGTTGTTCTTAGTTTCATATCTTTTAAATAGTGTGATAATAATTTTATGTAAGTATCATTATCACTAAAACCACCGTCCACATATAGTTTTTTAATGTTAATATCGCCCTTGGCCATTTCAATATTTTGAACTTGAAGTTGTACTAATTCTATCATTAAATGGTGATAGGCCTCTTCAAATGTGTTATAAGGTATTTCAGCTGAATTTATCTGGTTGTTGTTTTGAAGACTTTTCCAGGTAAAAATAGGTTTAAGATTATTAGCAATTTTTAGATAAATTTCTGGGTCGAATTTTATGGTCTTGTGATAATCTTCGGAAACTTTAAAGTGTTCGGATAATCGTTGCACTTGGAGGCTGTATTCGTTACCTAGAAATAATCGGGTAGATTTTACGGGTTTACCGTTAATGCGCATGTAATTGATACAATCCTGTTTTACTTCTTCTTCCGATAAGGGGCGGGTTTCAAAAGGGTTTAGTGAAATACTCCAAGTACCCGTAGATACTAAAATGAATTTCCTTTTAGAACTACGAACATAAGGCAATAGTGCAGCTGAGCTATCATGGATTCCCACACCTATCTTTATCCGTTTGCCATTATAATTCATATTGATGCTCGTTTCGGTGGAAACGATAGGCGGAAATATGGTGTTCAGCTGTTCTTTGTAGATCCAAGAATGATAATCCTTTTTGCTATAATCCCACATAGCCGTGTGGCAGCCGATGCTGGTGTATTCGCTAATGGGTATACCCGTGAAAATATAGCTAATATATTGGGGTAGATGCAGGGAATACCTTATTTTTTTAAATATTTCCGGTTTGGTCTTTTTTAACCAATAAAGTTGCATGCCCGAATTCAACATACTGGAATTGGTAGATCCAGTTGCAGCTTCAAATTCATCTTCTGGACCATATTTTGCAAAGAAATCATCTATGATGCCTTGGGCTAAGGGTTTTGTATAATTGTATAAGGGAGTCAGTACTTCACCGTTTTCATCCAAATGCACCAAACTGGCACCGTAGGTAGAAAAATTAATGGCCGTAATAGTGTAAGTACCTTCTTTTAGAATTCGATTGAAAACTTCCTTCAGCCATTTTTGTAAAGCTTCAAGATTTTCGGTAGGATGACCATCTTCGTCTTCTATCGGTTCAATGGAAGTATATTCTCTATACACCTCTTGAAAATCAGCATCGAACAAGAAAAATTTCTTGTTTGTCTTCCCAATATCGAATATGGCGGTTACGTTCTCCATTGATTTTATAGGCCTGATGCTATGGAGTCAGCTCCTCTATCTTGGATTAAATTCTCCCTAACTTTAAGATTTCTATAGGTAGAAATTGGTGAAATAGCACCACCTTTTTCCAATCTAGCTTTAGCCAACAAAGGTCTAACATCTGTTCTATATGCAGATTGAATTATTTCTTGACAAAGCGTAACATCCTGTGCATCCTGAGCTTCTTTTAATTTTTTCTGATCAATGAGCATAGCTTTTGCATAAGCTTCTTGAATAGCCTCTAAGGATTGAATCAAGTCTTCTAATGGGTCTTTAATATTGTGACTGGCATCTATCATCCAGGCCGGATATGGATTTTGAGGATTATGCTGCATACCTTGAACCAACTCATTGAAAATTAAAAAGAGGGCATACGGTTTAATACTGCCAACCGTAAGGTCATCGTCACCATATTTGCTATCATTAAAATGAAAACCTCCTAATTTACCCTTCATCATTAAGGTAGCAACTATTTGCTCAATATTGGTGTTGGGTAAATGGTGCCCCAAATCAACCAAGGTATATGCCCTATCTCCGCAGGCGGTGGCCAACATAAACGAGGTGCCCCAGTCCTGTATTACCGTACTGTAAAAGTTAGGTTCGTAGGGTTTATATTCTATAAATAAGCTCCAATCTTTGGGCATGGACTTATATATTTTCTTTAAACTGTCTTCTGTATTTTGTAATGCCGATTGAAAATTAGTTTGCCCTGGAAAATTAGCCCCGTCCGATAACCAAACGGTCAGGCTCTTGGAACCTAGTTTTTCACCTATTTTTATAACATCGATATTATGTTGTATGGCCTGTTCACGAGAGGCTGTACTGATATTGCTTAAAGAACCATGCTTATAGCTTTCCCTTGCATTTTTTTGGTCTTGAAAGGTGTTGGAATTTACAGCATCAAAAATCAAATTATGTTGTGAAGCCTTTTCCTTAATAGCATTGTAATCAGTAGGAATATCCCAAGGAATGTGAAGTGATATAGCACCTGCCGTTTGGGTTAGAGCGTGAATAATTCCTACATCATCAATTTTTTGTTCTAAGGTTGCGGGTTCGCCACCGAAAGAAAATCTGCCAAAACGTGTTCCTCCAGCTCCCAATGCCCAACTAGGTATGGCAACTTGAAATTCGGCTAGCTTTTTTACAACTTCATCAACGTCAATACCCGATTTAGTTAGTTGATTAGCAAGAAAATCGAACTTCTCATTTTGAGCTTCCGCTAAATTAATATTGTCTGCCGCAATGGCGGAATTTTCTAATATCATGTTATCTATTTTCTGAGCAGAATAAACACAGGTAATTAAAGCTGTGGAAACCCGTTCAATACCTCAATCAAATTAACTATTCTATTTATCTTACAAAAGCATTAGCCATACCACCGTCTACGTTAATGATGTTTCCTGTGGATTTATCTAAAATGCCTACTAGGGCAAATACACCATTGGCAATATCTGTAGGATAAATGATTTCGTTTAAAAGGTTTCTTTTTGCATAGTGTGCTGGTAGTTCTTCCACACTAATGCCATAGGCCTTTGCACGACCTTCTGCCCATTCGCCTTCCCATATTTTACTCCCAACGATAACGCCATCTGGGTTTACCACATTTACCCGAATCTTATCAGAAGCAAGTTCGGCCGCTAATAATCTAGACATGTGTTGTTGTGCCGCTTTTGCAGTACCGTAACCTACATTGTTTGGGCCAGAAACCAATCCGTTTTTACTGGCTATGTTAATGAAATCACCACCAAGACCTTGTTGCCTCATTATGGTAACGCCTTGCTTTGCAAGATCAAACTGCCCTTTTACCAATACGTTTTGTAAAATATCCCAATCTTTATCGGTGGTTTCTGTCAATGGTTTGGAAATGGCCAATCCGGCACTATGGACCACAATATCAACTCCGCCAAACTCTAAACAGGCATTTTTATAGGCTTCCGCTATGGATTCACTTTTGGTGACATCGCAAACCGCATAGCTTGCAATATCCCTTGCATAGGTTTCAACCGCCTCTTTTAATCTATCTTCGGCAATGTCACTTAATACAACATTGGCTCCTTCTTCGGCTAATTTATCCGCGATGGCCTTGCCAATTCCTCCACCGGCACCAGTAACAAATGCTACGCGTCTTGACAATGGTTTTTCCTTTGGCATGCGTTGTAATTTTGCCTCCTCCAGCAACCAATATTCAATATCAAAGGCTTCTTGTCTTGGAAGTGACGTGTAGGCTGTTATAGCTTCTGCACCTCGCATTACATTGATTGCGTTAATGTAAAATTCGCTAGCTACACGGGTCGTTTGTTTGTTTTTTGCAAAACTGAACATGCCCACGCCGGGATAAATAATTATGACAGGATTAGGGTCTCGCATGGCCGGACTATTAGCCTTTTTACAGGTTTCATAATACTCCTTATATTCTTGACGGTATTGTTCAAAAGCCGGATTTAACTTGTCTAAAACACTATCCGTTTGGGTCAAAACTTCATTGGTGTCCAGATTTAAAACCAAGGGTTGTATTTTGGTGCGCAAGAAGTGATCAGGACAAGAGGTACCCATAGGTGCCAAACGTTCCAAATCATTACTGTTGATGTATTCCAATACGACATCACTATCGTTAAAATGACCGATCATTCTAGCTTCGGACGAGCAAAGACCTCGTAATAATGGCATTAATTGGGCAGCTTTTTCTTTTCGCTCATCAGCAGGAAGGGATTTCACTTTTTGTCCTCCAAAAACATTTCCCTTTTCTTTTATTTTTTTAGCAATGTATTCAGAAGCCATTTCAATAACTTCCAAGCTGTTCATATAACTTTCATACGAAGTATCTCCCCAAGTAAATAATCCATGACTACCTAAAACAATGCCTCTAATTCCTGGATTGTCATTTAAACATTTTTCTAATTGTAGGCCTAGGTCAAAACCAGGTCTTTGCCAGGGCACCCAGCCCATAGTGTCTCCCCAAATTTCTTTGGTCACCTGCTCACTGTCTTTTGCCGCAGCAACAGCAATTAGGGCATCTGGGTGTAAATGGTCAATATGCTTAAATGGTAAAAGACCATGTAAAGGGGTGTCAATAGATGGTGCACGGCTATCCAAATCATAAATACAATGATTAAATAAGCCTACCATACGATCTTCATCTTCTAAACCACCGTATACATTTTTAAGGTTTCGTAATCTTTCGGTATAAAGGCCTGCAATCCCAGATCGGTTTAACGTGCCAATATCCCCACCGGAACCTTTTATCCACATCACCTCAACTTCCTCATTGGTCAATGGGTCTTTTTCTATGGTTTTACAACTGGTATTACCACCACCGTAATTGGTAATTCTTAAATCAGCTCCTAAAATATTGGAACGATAAAGAAATAATGCAACTTGGTCATCACCATATTGAGCGGCTTTTTTTTCATCCCAAAGGTAATTAACGTGGTTAAAGTTTTTTTGCATCTTGGATTGCTTAGTGTTATTATGATAATTCCAAAGATAGGAGAACAAGAATTTTTAGCTATCCTGTAGTGTTATGGTAGTTTATCCTAATTGATTACTATTTTTATTCTTTATTTAATATAACGTTATTAATGCCTTATTTGGTTTTTGCGTAAATTATCTTATTCTTTATACTTCCAAAATTTTTCCTTAATAATTAGAATGGCTGCAAACTTAAATATTGAAATAAACGAATCGTCTAGAGTACCTAAATACAAGCAAATTGTAGAATCTATTATTGCGGATATTTCAAAAGGTAAATTAAAGATCGGACATAAAATACCTTCTATCAACGAGTTGAGCGAGTATTGCGACCTTTCAAGGGATACCGTGGTAAAGGCTTACAGGGAATTAAAAAATAGAAAGGTCATTGTATCGGTCAAGGGTAAAGGGTTCTATACTGCTAAAACTGATTTAATATCTAAAATAAATATCTTCTTTCTGATCAATAAACCTAGTTCATATAAAATGCGAATATATAATTCATTTGTAGATGGAATAGGTGTAGATGGTCATGTAACCTTATCGATTTATCATTGTGACGAAATGCTGTTTATACGAGAGTTGCAAAAGAATTTAGGATCGTTTGACTATTATGTGATCATGACTCATTTTAAAAGTGATAATTTGGAACATGTAAGTTTTACCGATAATATTTTAAAAGAAATTGAGCGTGTTCCAAAGGATAAATTAATAATTCTCGATAATGATAAGCCGGAGATAAGAGGCAATTACGGAGCTATTTATCAGGATTTTAAGAATGATATTTATAACGCATTAAAGGAGGGGATTGAGAAATTAAGAAAGTATGATAAGCTTATTTTGGTCTATCCGCAAAAATCTGTTTTTCCATATCCCAGAAGAATTTTAAGGGGCTTTGTCCAATTTTGTGGACAGCATAATTTTGACCATGAAATTTTAGATGAAATCTATGAAGACATGGAATTGAGCAGTAGAGATGTTTACATTACTATTGAGGAAATGGACCTTGTTAAATTGGTGCAGCAAGTAAACGCAAAAGAATTGACCTTGGGCAAGGATATTGGTATTATTTCCTATAATGATACCCCGTTAAAAAGTTTGCTGGGCATTACCGTAATCAGTACGGATTTTAAGACCATGGGGGAGACTGCTGCCTATATGGTGCTAAAGAATAAAAAAGAAAAGGTAAAGAATGTATTTAAATATATTGAGCGGAATTCTGTTTAGTGCTTAAGGTGGTATAGGCCTAAGCCGTATAGTACAGGATGGCATATCTATAAATCACTATTATTTTTAAAAAAAATAGACGATTGATTAGTTTACCTATAAATTCAAAAAAACGTATTGTAGCTTTTATAACCGTAGTAGTTTCATTTGTTGCAAATGGACAAACTAAAGATATCCCAACAAATTTTGTTTTTGGTACTCCTATTGCTTATACAGAATATACGGTAGTAGATTCAAGCCAGCCCTATACAGAACAAATAGGTTATGGGTTTGATTTTAACACGTCCAAAAATGTGCAGTTTCATCATAACGGTTTCAGTATAGACAAGGCCCCGGTTTATTTTTCTGTCTTGAAGCCGGAAGGAAATTACAAGGTCAAAATTGATTTTGAAGGGGCGGAGTCTGCAACTACTATCATCTTAAAAGCAGAATCCAGAAGGTTAATGTTAGATACTATAATTGGCCCAAACACCACGTTTTCCAAATCTGTAATGATCAACGTAAGAACGCCAAAAATAATCGGTGGAGGTGAGATTATTCTAAAGGATAGGGAGTTGACCTATTTAAATTGGGACCGTAAATTAACCTTGGAATTTTTAGGAACTGCCAAGGTAAGAGCAATTCAGGTTACGCCAATACCGAAAATTACCAATATTTTTTTAGCCGGAGATTCTACCGTGACTGACCAAGACTTAGAACCTTGGGCCT
>CBFIGW010000049.1:0-231 GCA_965662155.1 Maribacter sp.
ACCAAAAATGATAAAAAATATAGCAAAGTCCGTAACCAAATTATATGGTGAAGGCTATGTATTAACGGGTAATAGTGCGGAATTTTTAGATCCTGTTTTTTCAAGTGGAGTAACTTTTGCTACAGAGTCTGCCCATTTGGCCGCCAAATTAATCGCTAAAGAATTACAAGGTGAAGCCGTAGATTGGGAAACCGATTATTCGCAATATATTTTGGAAGGGGTCAATGTTTT
>CBFIGW010000049.1:241-20318 GCA_965662155.1 Maribacter sp.
TCAGAAAATCCAGTTATAAAATCTCAAATTTGCGCGGTATTGGCGGGTTATGTATGGGATAAAACCAATCCTTTTGTGAAAAATCATCATAGACTGGTAAGGACTGTGGCACGTATCACCGAAATGGAAAAAGAAAACGCCGGCAGTTGAGGGCCAGCGTTTCTAACTATTTGATTTTTATTTGGTAATTACTTCACCTTTTTCTTTAATACCCCTGCAATGTTTTTAGCTAATTTGGCGTAGCATTCAGAAATTCTATAGCCAGAATTATAGTCATAACCCATAGCGCCATTTCCTTGGACATCCCTATAACTTCCAGAAAAAAGAACGGCGTCAGGGGCATCCGTTTTATAGATGGTAAATGTGGCATCAATTTCTGCGTTGTGCCTTACTATACCAACATTATAACCAGGATAAATTTTAGTGGAATGTATTTCCATGGTATATTCCGCGTTGTCTTCTGTTACTTGAAACTCACCATTTTTAAAACGTTTGTTAAACGATTCAATAAATTTTGGGTGGTATTTGTCCGGACGATCATTGAACCAATCATTTTTAAAACGCTCTCCATCACCTGCCTTTTTTTCTTCCCGCTTGTCCATTTTATCCTTTAGAAATTCTTCTTCATTGTCAAACTTAGGAATCATAACATCGGTATAGTCAAAAACCAGGCTATAGGTGTCTATCCCTTTTAAGTTTTTGAAGTCGCCCTCTTGTATTCTTAGTTTTTGTGCAGCTGCACTCGTTATCACTAACATAGCAAAAGCAAATAATACTTGTTTTTTCATGGTTTTGTTTTAAATAGGTTGTTTGTTATTGTAATTTATTTTGGGAAACCTTTATAGAACGCAATTAAATGTTTTTTATTCTTTTGGGGTGCTTAATCATCAATAGCGGTAAACACCATTTGTCTAAACTTCCAGCTTGTATCGTCTTTTACAGAGCCTTGGGTTTGCTTCATGATAATACCAATGATATTTTCTTGGGGGTCGGCAAAATATTTGGTGTTAAAATAACCGCCCCAACCAAAAGTTCCAACGCTACCTTCACCTCCGGCGCTCTGTCCTTTTTCATTGATGATATCAAATGCCAAACCATAATCTTTGCCACCATCCCAAATATTGCCAATTTGGTTGCTTAGAATACTGTTTACGGTAGTTCTACTTAATAACCTTGTTCCATTAAGCTCACCTCCGCTTAAATACATCTGTAAAAATGTAGCATAATCTTTAGCGGTACTGGATAAGCCTGCCCCTCCGGAAAAAAATGTTTTCGCACCTGTTTTGGGGTAATTTGTATCATAAAATGTTACTGGGAATTGCACCCATTTGTTATTTTCCTTTTTATGAACAGTAACTAACCTATTTTCTTTTTCTTTAGGTAGGTAAAACCAAGTATCGTTCATACCCAAAGGATCAAAAATCCTGGTCTTTAAAAATTTGTCAAATGGTTTTCCAGAGATAACCTCGATAAAGTACCCCATTACATCCAATCCCTCACTATAGGTCCATGCCTCTCCTGGCTCATGGTGTAAAGGTAGTTTTGCCAACTTTTTTACACTCTCCCCTATGGTAATGTTTTTAGTGGTGAATAAATCGGTGATTCCTGCTTTTGCATATATCTTTTTAAACCTGTCATCACCATCAATTACTCCATAGCCCAAGCCTGATGTATGGGTTAGCAAATCCCTTATGGTAATTTGGTTTTTTGCAGGTTTGGTGGTGTATGTGGAATCAGATTCATTAAAAGTGTCCAATATTTCTGCCTTCCCAAATTCCGGAATATATTTAGAAATAGGGTCGTCCAATTTAAACCTGCCTTCTTCCCATAGCATCATTACAGCGGTTGCGGTTATGGCCTTGGTTTGTGATGCAATTCTGAAAATGGCATCTTTTTCCATTACTTCTTTATTCTTAACATCTGCCATGCCATATGCTTTATGAAAAACAATTTTTCCATTTCTGGCTATTAGCGCTACAATTCCAGGTAGATTTTCCTCTTGTATATGTTGTTGTAGCATGTTGTCTATTTTGGACAATCTTTCTGGAGACATGCCTTCTTCTTGAGCAGTGCCTACCGTTAAAGGTTCGGAATTTTTAATAGACGTGGTTTGCGAATATGCAACCAATGAAATGGAGAAGAATACTATTTGAAGTATATTTTTCATAATTCTGGATGGATTTATTGTTTTAAAAGTAATTAAAGTTTACGAGATAATTTTTCGTATTATTTTAGGAATTGAATCGCATAAGGTCTTGCAGTCAAAATATATCTCACACTTGTTACACTTTGTTTAATTATTCAAATTAAAATTGGTTTGCTTGTTTTGTATGTATTATATTAGTCAGCTGCTATTATTTGTTGGTCTAATTTATTAAAATCACTAAATGCCATAGGTTTTAATATCGATTCGATAATGGCTTCAAAACTAACGAACTAAACAACCAATATTTATCGTATGGATTTTTTATCTATTTTCTCCTTCTTAGGATTTACGTTATTAGTGGCGGCCATTGCTTGGTATGCAACAAGAAGTACCAATGAAAAATCTTCTGATGGTTATTTCCTAGGTGGAAGAAGTCTTACCGCAGGTGTTATTGCAGGATCATTGTTGTTGACCAACCTTTCTACGGAACAGATTGTGGGCTTAAATGGGAGTGCGTATAAAGACGGACTTTCTGTAATGGCATGGGAGACTTTAGCAGCAATTGCCATGGTTGTAACGGCTGTTTTCCTTTTACCTAGATACTTAAAAGGTGGATTGACTACCGTACCACAATTTTTAGCGGATAGGTTTGATGTATCAACAAAAACGATAACATCGGCCCTCTTTTTAACAGGCTATGTTGTGGTGTTGCTTCCTGTAATTCTATATTCTGGTTCTGTTGCTATTAGCGGTATGTTTAATGTTGCCGAAATGTTTAATATATCTGAATCTGCAGCCTTGGGGTATTGCATATGGGGTATTGGGATTATTGGCTCTATATATGCTGTTTTTGGAGGGTTAAAAGCGGTTGCCGTATCCGACAGTATCAATGCCATTGGATTAATGATTGGTGGTATATTGATTCCTATTTTTGGTTTAATAGCTATAGGTGATGGTAGCTTGTCAAACGGTTTGCACGAGTTGATGACCACCAATCCCGAACGTTTTGATTCTACTGGGGAACATGGACAAGAAGTGCCATTTGTAACGATATTTACAGGAATGATGTTGGTTCAACTTTTTTATTGGGGAACCAACCAACAAATTATACAGAGAGCCTTAGGAGCCAAAAGTTTGGCAGAGGGTCAGAAGGGGTTGCTTCTAGCTTCATTTTTAAAAATATTGGGGCCATTAATTTTGGTGTTGCCAGGGATGATAGCTTACCATTATTTTGATGGTGGTTTGCCATCTAGTGATTTGGCTTATCCAGAATTAGTTCGTGCCGTGCTTCCTAAACCCTTGATTGGATTTTTTGCCGCCGTTTTGTTTGGAGCTATTTTAAGTTCATTTAATAGTGTGTTGAATAGCTCTGTTACCCTGTTTGGTATAGATATCTATAAACAACATATCAATAAGGATGCTTCAGAGGCCACTGTGGTCAAATACGGTAAGATTTTTGGAATTTGCTTGGCATTGGCAGCGATGTTTATTGCACCATTAATTGCCAATGCCGGTAGTCTTTTTAATTATTTACAGGAAATTAATGGGATTTATAGTATTCCAATTTTCACCATTATTGTAGTTGGGTATTTAACAAAACGTGTACCTGCAATTGCTGCCAAAATTGGAATTTTTTCCGGGTCTGCATTGTATATTATTAGTCAGTTTATAATGAAGCCTAATTTTGTAGAAAAGGCATTGGGGAATGCCAAAGCTGCTGGAATTACCGATGCTTCTGAATTGGCAATGGTAGAAGCAGATGCATACCCACATTATTTACATGTTATGGCTATCTTGTTTGTAATGAACTGTATTATTATGATTCTTATTGGCAAGTTTGCCCCTAGAAAAGAACCGTTTGAATTAAAATATACAAAACAGGTAGATATCACTCCGTTTAAATATGTGAACCAAGTGGGTCTTGGCGTAGTGGCAATTGTTGTGTGTATTTATATCTATTTTGCTAAATAGTTTTCTAAAACTCTAAATGTAATCCTATTTGACCAGGTCCAAAGCTGAGATTCCATGCTACTTTTTTGGACCTGTCATTATATTTTTGGTCGTATTTGGAGTCTAGGTACCGGTCTATTGATTCTACGGTAAAAATGCTGATTGCAACTCCAAGAACAACATCTGAAAGCCAGTGTTTACCTTCCCACAAACGTGATATAGCAGGAACTGAACCTAGGGTATAGATACCTGTTTTTATCCAAACATTTTTAAATTGTTTTGCGATGGCATGTGCATTGGTCATAGCTAGTATAGTATGACCAGATGGAAAGGAATGGAATTGTCTATCTCCGGCCCACATCGGGTTAAAGGTGTCTTTGCTTTTGCCGCTTAATGGTCTTGCTCTACCTACGGCCGATTTTAAAATCTGCTGTAATAATCCTGCGGAAGTAGCTGAGGATATTAATAAAACACCCGTTCTTCTAAGCTTTTCGTTTTTAGTTGCAAGGCCTGCTAGATATACTGCTCCTGTTAACATATAATTATTTTCTGGACTACCATATTCAAATCCATAATCACGAATAAAGGGAGGTACGTCCTCCTTTAAGCCTACAAAGTACTCGCTAGTCGGGGTGTCCACTAAATAAGCCAAACCAGTTCCACCCATGGTATAACCAAAATTGGCCCAGTCCCGTCCTTTCCAATGGAATGGTCGTGCATAGGAATAGCCAACGCCTTTAAATACATTACCGATGTCATAAGTAAACATTTCCCATCTGGAATCATCTGAAGACAGGGACGTGTTTTGTGCATTGATAAGATACGTAAAGAGAAAAATTAAGACGGTAATATATTTCAAAATGTTTGTATTAAGGAATACTAAGCTATTAAAAGTTAAAATGAAAGTAGTGCTCAAATATTATATTATTTGACGCGATTCATAATATTGGTACCAATTTTAAGGCCCGCAAAACTTAAGTTATGGCTGTTTTCAAAAATAGTATAATTTAATAATACACATTTTGGGCTATTCTAAATGTGTTTGCATGTGCCTCGACTAGGGTCTTGATTTCAGGGGAATATCCTCCGCCCATACTGCATTGAATAGGAATTTGTAAATCTTTACAAGTTTTTAAAACAAAAGCATCACGTTCTTTACAGCCTTCAAGTGTCATACTTAAGGTGCCAAGTTTATCTGTTTCTATTACATCTACACCGCAGAGATAGAAGATGAAGTCTGGTTTATGCTTATCGATCAGTTTTGGTAATGTCCTTTTTAAAATAGCTAGATATTCAGTATCGTTGGTTCCTTTCTTAAGAGCTATATCCAAATCAGAGCTTTCTTTTTTAAAAGGATAGTTATTGGCTCCATGCATGGAAAAAGTAAAAACCGATGAATCATCTCGGAATATTTCCGCTGTTCCATTGCCTTGATGTACGTCTAAATCTACTATTAAAATGTTTTTAATACCTTTTGTATTTTGGAGATATCGTGCTGCAATGGCCTGGTCGTTCAGCATGCAGAATGCTTCTCCACGAAAGCTATACGCATGGTGAGTGCCACCGGCAATATTCATGGCAATTCCATTTTCCAAAGCATAATTACTAGCTTTCATAGTGCCATCGGCAATAATCCGTTCCCTTTCAACTAGGTCTTCGGTTAACGGAAAACCTATTTTTCTAGCTTCCTTTGGAGCTATTTTAATATTTAGTAAATCATAAAAATATTCGGGCTCATGAACAGCTACTATATATTTGTCATTAGGGACGACCGGTTCAAAAAAATTGGCTTCTGAACAGGTTCCTTCGTGAAGTAGCTGTTTTGGTAGCAAATCATATTTTAACATGGGAAATCTATGTCCTACTGGCAAAGGATGGTTGTAAATGGGATGATATGCTATTTTAAGCATCAATTATTTCTTATGTAGCTTTAATTGAATACGTTTTCTAGGCACATCAACTTGAAGTATTTTCACAATAAGTTGTTGATTTAGATGAACATGTTCATTTACATCTTTTACAAAGGTTTCTGCCAGATTTGAAACATGTATAAGGCCGCTTTCCTTGATGCCAATATCTACAAAACATCCAAAATTGGTAATATTGTTTACTATGCCGGGTAGCAGCTGACCTTCTCTAAGGTCGGTGATGGTTTTTATATTTTGGTCAAAAGTAAAAACCTTTGCTTTTTCCCTTCTATCCAATCCCGGTTTTTCCAATTCGCTTAAAATATCCTGTAATGTGGGCAATCCAATAGTAGTTGTTATATATTTTTCTGGTACTATGTTTTTAAGCACCGTTTTGTTGGCAATGATTTCAGAAATATTTGTATTGTTATCCTTTGCCATTTTTTCCACTACCCCATAACTCTCTGGGTGCACCGCAGAATCATCCAAAGGATTGGCTGCATCTTTTATTCGTAAAAAGGCGGCTCCTTGCTCAAATGCCTTATCACCTAATCTAGGCACTTTTTTAATTTGCGCCCTACTTTTAAAACCACCTAATTCTGTACGTTTTGCCACTATGTTTTCAGCCAGTTTTGGACCAATCCCAGAAACATAACTTAATAAGGGTACGCTAGCTGTATTGATGTTTACCCCTATAGCATTTACACAACTTTCTACAACCGAGTCCAGACTCGTTTTGAGCTTGTTTTGATCCACGTCATGCTGGTATTGACCAACACCGATGGATTTAGGGTCTATCTTCACCAATTCCGCCAATGGGTCTGCCAGACGTCTTCCTATAGATACGGCTCCGCGAACGGTTACATCATAATTAGGAAATTCTTCTCTGGCAATTTTAGAGGCCGAATAGATAGATGCGCCAGCTTCGTTTACTACAAAGACTTCAACAGGATTTTTAAAATGTACTTTTTTAACCAATCGTTCCGTTTCCCTGGAAGCCGTTCCGTTACCAATGGCGATAGCCTCAATTTTATGGGCATCCACTAAGCTGCTTATTTTTTTAATAGCTCCCGTAACATCGTTTTGGGGGGCATGCGGGTATATGGTTTCGTTATGTTTTAGGTTGCCCTGGGCATCTAAGCATACCATTTTACAACCTGTTCTAAATCCAGGGTCTATGGCCAAAATACGTTTTTCGCCCAAAGGGGCACCTAGCAGTAATTGTCGTAAATTATTTGAGAAAACAGTTATGGCAGCATCATCTGCCTTTTCTTTGGCATTTTTTAATAATTCGTTGGTGAGCGATGGAAATAACAAACGTTTATAGGCATCTGCAATAGCAAGACGTATATGTTGAGCACATTCATTGTTCGTTTTTATGAGCCTATTTTCAATTCTATCTAAAAGCCGCTCACTATCGAGCTCAACCTTAACTCTAATGATTTTCTCCGATTCGGCTCTTAAAATGGCTAATAATCTGTGTGATGGACACTTGTTTAAAGGTTCGCTCCAATCAAAATAATCACGGTATTTCTGTGCTTTTTCATTGGTGCTGAGCGAAGTTAAAGCAGCTTCTTTTTTTGTTCCAATGACCTTTGTAGTTAGAATGGCAAAACGTTCTAATTGGTTACGTACTTGATTCCGAATATCGGTACGTTCATTTATCCATTCGGCAATAATATAACGCGCCCCTTCTAAAGCCTCATCTTCATTTTGAATGTCGTTGTTGAGGTATTTGGAGGCAATAAATTCAATCTCTTCCGAACGTTGCGCCATGATGATTTTGGCCAAAGGTTCCAAGCCTTGTTTCCGGGCAACTTCTGCTTTTGTCTTTTTGTTTTTTTTGAATGGTAGATATAAGTCTTCTAATTGTGTGAGATTTACAGCGCTTTCAAATTTTAATCTAAGTTCAGGTGTTAATGCGTCCTGTTCTTCAACTGCCTTAATGATTCCTTTTTTACGCTTTTCCAACGTTTCAAACTGCTCTTTGAACTTTACTATGTCACCTATCTGTACTTCATCTAGATTACCTGTTTTTTCTTTTCTATAACGGGATATAAAAGGAACTGTGCAATCTTGGTTTAGTAACTCAATCGTGTTTTGTATACCCTTTTCTGGGAGTTGGGTGTGTTGTAAGACAAACTTGACCAAATGGTTATTTTCGGTAATCATCATTTTAAAATAAGAATTTAAAGCAGGAAATTATTTAGTTAATTGTTGCTCCATTCCCAACCCCATCTTCACCTGGATTTACAAAAACCAATTTGCCGTCTGCATTTTCAGTCATCAATATCATGCCTTCACTTTCTACACCTCTAAGCGCTCTGGGGGCTAAGTTGATAAGAACCGTTACTTTTTTGCCTACAATTTCTTCTGGTGTAAAACTCTCCGCAATTCCAGAAACTATAGTACGGGTATCTAATCCGGTATCAACCTTTAAAACCAAAAGTTTTTTGGCTTTGGCCATTTTTTCGGCTTCTACTATAGTGCCAACGCGCATGTCCAGTTTAGAAAAATCATCAAAGGTAATCGTTTCTTTTTGTGGCATAAGTTCTTTGTTTTCTTGCTCATTTGCTTTTTTGGTAGCCTCTAGTTTATCCAACTGGGCCTGTATTTCAGAATCCTCTACTTTTCTAAAAAGCAATTCGGCTTTATTAATTTGATGTCCGGGTGGTAAAAGGTTGTCATTTTGGGATACACTGTTCCAAATGAGATTTCGACTACGCTCAGTCTCCGATTTTGGGTCGCTGAGCGGAGCCGAATCAACATTAAGTATATTTTTAAGTTTATCCGAAGTAAACGGTAAAAAAGGTTCGCTTAAAACAGCCAGTCCCGCAGCAATTTTAAGGGCTATGTACATAATAGTTTTTACCCTCTCCTCATCTTGTTTAATGACTTTCCAAGGCTCCTCATCTGCCAAATATTTATTCCCTAAACGGGCAAGGTTCATTAATTCTTGGCCAGCTTCCCTAAAGCGATAGCGTTCCAAAGAGCTAGAAATAATACCAGGATATTTTTTTAACATATCCAAAGTCTCCTGATCTATGGTAGTGAAGTCTCCAGCCGAAGGCACTATGCCATCATAATATTTATTGGTCAAAACCACCACACGGTTGATGAAATTACCAAAAATGGCAACCAATTCATTATTGTTTCTAGCTTGGAAATCCTTCCAAGTAAAATCGTTATCCTTGGTTTCCGGTGCATTTGCCGTTAGCGTATACCTGAGCACATCCTGCATACCTGGAAAATCCTCTAAATATTCATGCAACCAAACGGCCCAATTTTTTGAGGTGGAAAGTTTGTTGCCCTCTAAATTTAAAAACTCATTGGCCGGTACATTTTCGGGTAAAATATAATCCCCATGTGCCTTTAAAATGGCCGGAAATATGATACAGTGAAAAACAATATTGTCCTTACCAATAAAATGAAGCAGTTTCGTGTCTTCATCCTTCCAATATGGTTCCCAATTCTTACCTTCTCTCTCTGCCCATTCCTTACTAGATGAAATATAGCCAATAGGTGCATCGAACCAAACATACAATACTTTTCCATCCCCTCCTTTTGCCGGAACTGGAATGCCCCAGTCTAAATCCCTGGTAACCGCTCTTGGCTCCAAGCCACCATCTATCCAAGATTTACATTGCCCATATACATTTGGTTTCCAGTCGTTTTTATGACCTTCTAAAATCCATTTTCTAAGGAAATCTTCATACCGGTTTAACGGCAAAAACCAGTGTGTAGTCTCTTTAGTGGTGGGTATTGAACCTGTAATGGTGGATTTAGGATTGATAAGGTCGGTCGCATTTAAAGAAGATCCACAGTTTTCACATTGGTCCCCATAGGCTTCCTCGTTACCACATTTAGGGCAGGTGCCCACTACAAATCTATCTGCCAAAAACTGTTTGGCTTCCTCATCGTACAGCTGCGCGGTAGTTTCTTCTATAAAATCTCCTTGATCATATAGTTTTTTAAAAAAATCGGATGCCGTTTTATGATGTACCGGGGCAGATGTTCTAGAGTAATTGTCGAATGTAATTCCAAAATCCGCAAAAGATTGTTTTATGATGCCGTGATACTTATCAATAACATCCTTGGGAGATATACCTTCTTTTTTAGCTTTCATGGAAATGGCTACGCCATGCTCATCACTTCCGCATACAAAAAGCACATCTTTATTGGTTAAACGCAGGTACCTTGCATATATATCGGCGGGCACATACACGCCCGCTAAATGACCAATATGTATTGGACCATTGGTATAGGGTAATGCAGCGGTAATGGTATATCTTTTTGGGGTGTTTCTTGTGGACATCAATTTTATTTAAGCCACAAAAATAAAGATTTTTAAACCGGTGGAATAGTGCTTCTTTAAAAAAGAGAAACCCTCGGGATACCATATAGATATTACCAAGGGTTAAGTTGCATAGTGGGGAAACAGATTAAGCTACCATAACTGACTTACTCATCTTTTGATTCTGTACACTTATACGATAAATGTATTTGCCAGTAGATAGGTGCTTGGGCATGCGCTCTCGTATGTTGATCTCTGTGGAGCCTTCTAGCATCATCTCGTTAAAGACGGTACCTACATGTTGCCCTAATATATTATATAATTGTATATCTACTTGGGCCGTGAATGGCATTTCCAAATAAATATGGGGTGTGCTATTGGTTGGATAGAACGGTTTGTGTACTATAGCGTTCAACAAATTTGGATCTGTTGGGTCAGTGGTTTCTTCACCAGGAGGTGTTGGCGGGGTTACTTCACCATCACTATAAACAATATCTGGAAAATCTATTCCACTACAGTTGAAACCTAAATCAACAGGTGCATATGGGTGGTCTAATAAATGCTGTTCCACCAAGGGAATGTCAACACAAAGCCACTCTGCCAAAACGGTGGCATACAAATCCCTAAAGTCCATGGTGTATTCTAGGTTACCACGACCATCCGGATTATCCAGTGTTGGGTGGTCCCCAACGAAGGCACTGCCATTTAATCCAGAACCAAAAAATAGGGTAGGAGCAGCTTTACCATGATCGGTGCCATTGGAACCATTTTCAAAAATACGACGGCCAAATTCTGAGAATGTCATACTCAGAACCTTATCATCTTGTTGTGTACAGGCCAAGTCTTCATAAAAACTGTTGATCGCGATTGATAGGTTGGTCATTAGTCTTTCATGAGCCAAAGGTTGGTTACCATGGGTGTCAAAACCACCCATAGAAATCATATATACTTTGGTGCCTAAATTCCCTTTTATCAATTTAGATATCACCGATAATTGTCTGGCAAAAGAGTTGTCTTGGTATTCAATACCACAACCCAGGGCTTCTCCTCTTTCATAAGCTTCATGAATTAATCCAGAGTACTCATATGTTGTATTGGCTACACCTCTTAAAAATTTTAACTGGTCACCGTACATACAATCATTAAATAGCGTATCATCCAAACCATAGACTACACCAGATTCTGCAATTTCTTGTAGTTGATCTATATTGGAGGTTACAAAAGCGTAATTGGTTTCATCACCCTGAAAAACTAAATTACCAAACTGACCTATTTGTATGGCTGCTGGGGCAGCAGGTGGATTCACTAAATAGTCTGGATAAATATTTTCAAAATGTCTACCCATCCAACCGGTATTCAAACCACTGAAACCAGTAGTTGTTAAATCGGTATTGGCAAAAATATCAGATCCAGTAAAATGGGAAAGACTTTGCCCTTCATACCCAACGCCGTGAACGGCCTTGAACTGGCCCTCGCCCCACATAGGTTCTAAAGCACTCATGTAAGAAGGTACCCCAAACTCATCTGTAAGTTTTAATACCTTACTCTCAGGAATATAAATATTTGGTCTTGCATTGGCATAGCTATCGTACTGTTCTATTGGGATAACGGTACTTAAGCCATCATTACCGCCAGAAAGACGAATAAGAATAAGAATATTGTCGGTTTCTGCGGCTGCGATACCTGCCGATAGTGGTGAAGGGGCAGATGCTGTTAACATATTTGCACCCAGCATCATAGAGCCAGAACCGGCGATGCCCAATGCTTGTAAAAAGGAACGACGGCTCCAATATTGATGTTCATGATCATGACCATCATGTTGTAGGCCTTTATGAGGTGATTGGTGTGTATTGCACATAGTAGTAGGTGTTGTTATTTTAATTGAAACTCTGGTTGTCTAGCCAAGTATTGCATTAATAAATATACTTGGTATGGTGCCTGGGGCCACGTGGCCAAGGTCCATGATTCTTGATTTCCGCCTTCATAATAAACTTCCTCAACATCACTTCTAAAAATCGCAAAAGCTTTATCATATTCACTTTCATTAAGAAGTCCTTTGGGAAGGATGAAATCAATTATTAATCTAGCAACCACATCTGGGTTTGTACTCGTTAGACCGGTGTTTCCGGAAATGGACAACCCTAGGGTCCTGTACTGTTCATTGTCTGCTTGGTAAAAAGACTCCAATATACTTTCTATAGTTAACCAGCGACCTATTATAAAATTAGTGTTAATCCAACTTCTGTCTCGCTGCCACCCTGCAACATCTATAGGGTCAAAAAGTTCTTGGCTTAAAAGACCGCTATAATTTATCATTTCACTTACCGTAGTATCGGTATAGGCAAAATTGGTTTCCTTAAGGGTATTGAAGTAAAAGTCAAACGGACTCTTTATAATAACACCAATAGCTTCATCATCAAAGAAATGTTCGCTCTTAAAAAGTTGTCTAAGAACCGGGGCAATTTCAAAGTCGTTAGCAATAAAGGTTGCTGCCATACCAGAGATTATCGCCTGTGCATTTCCAGCATCATCATTGGAATCTGGATGAACAAAGAATTCATATAGTTTTAGACATATAAAGGAAGCTATTTCATTTGGCCTTTGTTGAAAAAGAATATTTATGACATCATCATAACCCCAATTACCGGTTTGTCCAAAAATTGTCTTAGGTCCGGTATCATGTCGGTCCGCTCTAAAAGTTACTGGCGTACATCCTACTTCACCGCGCTCTACGTAGCCTGTAAGTGCTTTTGATGTTTCTATGATATCATCCTCGGTATACCCATTGCCGTCTCCTAAGCTAAATAGCTCATAAAGCTCACGGGCATAATTCTCATTGGGATTGTTACCATTGTTGTAAACACCATCCAGATAGTATAACATGGCGTTGGTTAAGCCAATTTCGCTAACAAAGGTCCTGAAATTTCCTAAAGCATTTCTCTGTAAGCAATTTATGTATTCATATAGAAATGAATTACATTCATAAACATCCAATTCTGTTACAAAATGGTTGCTCCAAAAAAAGCTTAATCTGTCACTTAGATTATTGTTCAGCATACCATTGGCATACGA
The DNA here is from genome assembly GCA_965662155.1 of Maribacter sp. GTDB lineage: Bacteria > Bacteroidota > Bacteroidia > Flavobacteriales > Flavobacteriaceae > Maribacter. Next base: position 13,611 of record CBFIGW010000049.1, read on the forward strand.
GAGGGCAAATTCTGAGCGTTGCTGGTTTACCGCTTGTCTTCTTGCATCATCATCGGCTGGGTAATCTGCATTTGTCCAATTGGCCCATGCTGGTGCCGGGATAGGTGGCATATTAAGCGCTTGGTCAACTAGATTATCTACAATAGTTCCTGCATTTTGCCCTACAGCTTGGTTAATAGTATCAACCGATGCGCTAAAACCTAAACGTCTGTATAAGTGAGAGGCTCTAAGCTGGTCTAAAGGGGCGTTAAAGGGTACAAGAGTAGAAGTATTACAATTAATGAAATATTCCATAGTCTTTTGTATGGCGTTAGTAATTTACGTTCATAGAGTTGGGGCTTCTATTTAACGTTACGAAATTTGGGTTAGTATGCCATTCCCCTTATTTTCGTTAACTGGTCAATAAAACTACGCTCTCTTTTTCAAAAAAGACGTTAAGAGGCATATATTTTCGATGAACTACATCTTTTTAATGCAATTTTATGGGAAAGCATAATGATTTTGGAAAAGAAGGAGAGGAGATGGCTGTTGGTCACCTACTAAAAAATGGTTACAAAATATGTTATCGAAATTATAGATACCTAAAAGCAGAAATTGACATTATCGCTGAGAAAGAAGGTTTACTGGCTATTGTAGAAGTTCGTTCTAGAAGTTCAGATTTTATCGAAAATATAGCAGAGACCATAACGCCAAAAAAAATTAAACTTTTGGTTATGGCCGCCGATTATTATGTATCAAGTCAAGATTTGGACATTGAGATTCGCTTTGATGTAATTACCATTCTAAAGAACAAGCACCAGTTTAATTTGGAGCATATAGAAGGAGCTTTTTACCATTTTTGAAATAGTTGATAAGTTGTTAATTTAAATTAAAAAACATTTTGTTTTATTTGTAACAAGTTGTTATATTTGCTTACAACCTATCAAATTATGAAGACAATATCCTCTGTAGTAGAACAGTATATTAAGAAAAAACCATTCTTGCAAAGTGCTTTGGCACAAGGTATTATAAATTTAACGTCGCTTTCTAGGATAGTAAAACCTGAGATAGAAGATGAATTAGGAAAGGATATCCGTAATGGTGCTATTGTAATGGCGCTTAAACGTTTGTCCGATGATCTGGAGTTTAGGGCTACCCATAAGATTCTTAAAGTATTAAAGAATATTGGTGAGATTACGGTTCGTTCTTCCTTGACCGATTATACCTTTTTGGCTTCAGATGAAATATTGGTAAAACAGGCAAAGTTATTAGAAGAAATCAATAACAACAAAGATGTTTTCTATACCTCTTCCAGAGGAGTGAATGAAATAAATATTGTTATTAGTAGTGTCATGGACAAGACCGTTGAGGAATTGTTCAAAGATGAGAAATGTACGCAAAAAGCAGAGGAACTATCTTCCATAACAGTAAAGTTACCAGCGGAAAACGTATCTGTTCCAGGTATATATTACTTTATTTTTCAACGTTTGGCTTGGGAAGGTATAGTTCTCTTTGAAGTTATTTCTACCACGAACGAGTTTACTATTCTCGTAAACGATGAACAAGTGGATATCGCATTCAAGACCATTAAAGATTTAAAGGGACTATAATTAATATGTCTTAGTTGTTTTTTAAATATTCTAAAACGTCTTCACTGTTGTCCGGTCTGCTAAGAATATGCTTATCCTTGTCCAATATGTAATACGAAGGTGTTTTTTGGATATTAAAAATATGTGCAGCTTCACTTTCCCATTTACCCAAGGCAATGGCATGGGAAAACGTTGGTAAGGAAGCGGTTACTTTCTCCCAATTTTCAGTAGTATCCTCTAGGCCTACAGCTATAACCTTCAGATTTTCTCTAGATTTTAATGATTCATGCAATCCAGGAATTTCCTTTAAACAATGTGAACAGGTACTGCTCCAGAAGATAAGTACATAAGTATCATAACCTTCTTGTCCGGAAAGTGTTTGTTTTTTTCCATTGTTTTCCCATGTAATTTCAGGTGAAACGGCACCCACTCTTAACCTGGTCTTGGTTTCTAGCTCATTGACCAAAGATGTATTGTCAGATTTTATCGCTAGATCTTTTAAAACAGAAGTAAAAATGTAATCCGATATTTCGTAAGCACCATCTTTATAAGCTTTTTTCCAAGCTTCATGAAATACATTAACCTGTAAACTCCTAGGGACTGTAGTTAGTTTTTTTGCTAAATATTGTACGTTTTCTTTAATGCCTTTTACTAAATCAACTCTTGTGGTTGCTTCTGGAGGAAGAGCCCATAACATATAATTTAATATTTTTTCCTTAAAAAAACTAGAAGCCTGTAGCGTTTTGTTTTGAAAATCAAAGTAATCAAAATAGTGCGTTTTTTTACTCTTTAGAAATTCGTTTTGAGAGGTTGAATTTTTAAGTAAATAATTTTTATTGGCTGCAATAAAGTTATTTGCAATTGTATTTTTTGATGCCGATTCATACTTGTTTTGAACACTATTAATGGCATTCGTGATTTTTAGATATTCTGCATCGGCATTTTTTCCTTTATTGTAATAATCCATCAATTGTTTTCTTGCTTCACCTATTTCAGTGAAATAGTCTGCGTAAAGTTGATTTTCAAATGAATTTGTAAATGTAATACCCGATTCCAAATTGAAATTAAATGCAATATCCTCCTTGCAATTATAAATGAAATCAATAAAGTATTCATCTTGGGGAACCGCATAGACCAGTCTATATAGGCCTGGCGCAACAGTTTGCGGCATTTTAAGGTTTAATTGACCCTGATTTATCTGTGTGTCGGCAACATATCTTGTGCCTCCAGGGGTTAGTTCATATACTATGGCCCATTTAAAATCTTCAACAGGGGAGAAGTTTCCCGTAATGGTATACTGTGCGTTACTACTTATGATTACAAAAAAAATAAGAATACTATGTAAAATTTTCATATTGATGCTCAAGAGATTATCGTACCAAATTATGTTTAATTTTAAAAACAAGCCAGTAATTTGAAATATTTAGGCTATTAAGAATTTTAAATACCTTTTTTTCGGCGTGATAACCTAGGGTATAAAGTAAGTTTTTGGAAATAGTATAAATTTTAGGATAAATGGGTTCGCTTAGAAATACCCATATGGTTTAAAATTGCACTGATAAATGAAATTTCCTTTTCATGCACAAAACCATCTACTTTGGCAGCTTCTTCCAAAAGATTGGCTAAAGCTTTCTTTTTTTCTATGGACATGTTTTTTATAATTAACAAGGCAAGGTCTTTGTTCAAATTTCTAGCCCGTCCAACAAAGAAACTATCAAAAGATAGGTGTTGCATAAGTTCTGTCAATAAATCCATTTCAGCATGCGCCACTTTGCTATCCGCTAGAATCACATAGTCAATCATTTTAACTACGGCCAATTTCTCTTGAGTGTTAAATGTCAACTCTTTATGTAATTTCTTTTCCAATCCCAATATTTATGAAGATATCAATTATAATTTTCGGTTCCCTAAAAGCTACAATAGCTCTAGTTTTTTACTGAAAACAAGATTTGAAAGATACTGAAACCACCTGTATTATGAATAGAAAATTCCATAAAGTGCTTTGAATTTAATATGAATGGTAGATTATTTCTTCAATAACCTTTAAAGATGTGCGTATGTCCTTAGTTAGGTTATTTCAAGGAGGTACTTTTGTTCCTAGTTTTTATCTTTAATTGATGTCTTTTTACTTCAACTGATTACAGATATCTGGGCTATGAACAGTACGGGAGCAAACCAGCGTTTGCTTTCCGTCTACGCACGAAGCAAAATCTTTGTGTTTTGTTTTTTCTTTTTTTGTTCCAAAGCTAAATTTGAATATTTCGCTATCGCGTAATTTTCAATTTAGCGACTTTATAAAAATGCGCAGACCTTTTGATTAGGCCCGAAGCTCGTATTGTTTTTAGGCATTGTTATAGCTAGTGTTTTTAATCACTTGAGTATCTTCATTGACTTTGTTAAAAAATAAAAAAGAGGGATTATAAATAAGCCAATTGTAAGTGGCAAAAACCAAGAGCCAAGTCCATCAGCATTGCCATTGGTATTTTGAACAGTCCTAATTAATATAAGTCCAAAAACGAATACGATTATCAATTTTAATACTCTAATCATTCGCGTTGCATTAGAATATTGATTTATTGCGTTTTCATTCGTTATGCTTATTGGATAATTAAAAATATGTGGTTTCTTATTTAATAATGTCATACTAATAAAAAGAATCGTTCCAATAATCGGCAACACAAAAATATTAATCTTGTCTCCAAATCCATCAGCCTCTCCAGCCCCGTTGAAATGAATAGGAATTGATTCTGGTAAGTCCGAAAAACTTGTTATAGCTAAAATCCAAGTTCCGATTAGCAATGTCCAACCGATAAATTCGATTCCTTTATCAGTCTGTGTTAATTCCAGTTTTATTTTAGGTCTCTCCCCCATAATTTGATTATTCTAAAGTTTTTTAACATCGGCTACAACAATTGGATAAGCGTATAATTACGCTTATTTCCTTTTTAGTATTACCATTAATCAAACTGATAAGGCCCATAAACCGCATCCCGAAACGATTTATGCAAGCCTATTTGGTCATAGGGGAACAGTTGTACAAAAAGTACTGCGGTCACTTTGTTCACAGGGTCTACCCAAAATAGGGTAGAAGCGGCGCCATCCCAATAAAACTCACCTACCACACCATGATTTTCCTCGGGTGTCTTTGGAGGGGCTACACGAACCGCAAAATCAATCCCAAAACCTACCTGGCCTTTAGTGGGCAACCAAGACCTTTCCGTAATACTGTCTGCCAATTGGTTGGTGGCCATTAGTTTAACGGTTTCCGGTTTTAAAATTTGAACGGAGTCCAAGCTTCCGTCGTGTACTAGCATTTGTGCAAATTTCATGTAATCATCTACGGTAGAGGTTAATCCAGAGCCACCTCTGGTCAGGGGCCAATGTTGTGTATAGTTACTATAGGTAAGTGTATCTTTCTGTATCTCCCCTTCTCCTTTTCGTATGTAAAGTTTTGCAAACCTATCCCTGTCACTTTCTGGAATAAAATATCGGGTTTCATTCATCTGTAAGGGGTCCAATACATGTTCCCGTACATATTCTCCGTAGGGAACTCCCGCTATTCTTTCTACCAATAAAGCCTGTACGTCTACAGAGGGGCCATATTCCCACTGTGTGCCAGGTTGAAACCATAAGGGCAGTTTTCCTAATTTTTCACCCATTTCGGTAAGCGTGTTTTCACGATCCATGGGTTTGGCATCTTCCAAAAGCTTACTTAGTCCGGGAATATCCCCACGATTGGGGAAACCTGCGGTATGCCTGGTGACATCACGAATGGTAATGGTCCTGTCCAAAGGTTCTGTTACCACCTTTCCGTTTTTATCTACTCCGGTATACACCGTCATGTTATTAAACTCGGGGGCATATTTGTGAATAGGGTCGTCCAAATCAAATTTCCCTTCCTCATATAAAGTCATTAATGCAGTTCCTGTAATGGGTTTGGTCATGGAATAAATTTGAACGATGGTATTCCTGTCCATAGGAACCTTGTTTTCTACATCGGCATAACCAAAGGCGTTAAAATACACCTCCTCACCTTGTTCAAAGATTAGGGCGGAGACCCCAGCAATATTTCCAGAAGTAACAAAAGCGTTTAATGTAGAGTCTATTCTTTTTGAGGCCAAATTGGTAATTATGGCCGGTTCTGGTTGTGTTATTGTTGTTACATTTTGCTTGCAAGAGAAATTTGTGAATGCAATTAAAGCTAAAAAGAAAGTCCAGTTTTTCATGAGTCAGGTTGGTTTGGTTTTAAAATTCTTACTATCTAAAGATAAGGCAAACCAATAGGATTGTGAATTAATGCCCAGTGAAAAGTGTTTGCAAGCAAAAGCCCAATACCCTAAGCCCGCGTATATTTATGGTAAGCTTTTCTATATGGGTCAAGACGATTTTTTTATTTTATAATCTAAATCAATAAATGAAAAGATGTTGTTCATTACTTCTATTTCTTTTTCGTGAACATACCCATCCGATGCCGCCACTTCTTCCAAAATTTTTGCCAGCGCGTTCTTTTTTTCGAGACTCATCTCTTTTAAGATATCCAAATAAGTGTCTGTGGGCAAGTTACGTGCCTGTACCAACAAATTACTGTCCAAATCCAAAATATCCATTAACCTACTTAATGAATTGATTTCGCCTACATGTACCTTTCCATCGGCCATGATTAGTGACTCAATAACATGAACAACTGCCAGTTTTTCTGATATATCTAGTTTCATTTTAAACAGGGGATTTTTCTTTTTTCTCAAAAGGACTTAAGGCGTCCAAGGCTTTGTATACATTGGTAATACCCTCAAACACTAGAAGTAACCGTAGTCCATTTCTGGTGTTTTTTTCTTTGATCTTACATTTATGGGCATGCTGTTGCACATATTGTAAGACCTTGGTAAAGTTTTGGGTCTGATAAAATTCTGATTGTTGGTCGCTTAGAAAGTACCCGATCATTTTACCTTGTTTCATTACAATTTTCTCCAAACCTATATCATTGGCAATCCATTTGATACGAACGGAGTTTAGCAGATCTTCTGCCTGTGAAGGTAGCTCTCCAAAGCGATCTATCAATTGGGACTCAAATTTCTGAAGTTCCTCTTCATCCTTCACTTGGTTTAAATCGGTGTACAAGGTCAAGCGTTCCGTAATATTA
>CBFIGW010000050.1:0-19774 GCA_965662155.1 Maribacter sp.
AGAATTGCTTTCCCATCCATGCACCAATAAAACGGTATCATTTTCGCCTTTCCATTTATACGTCTGGATGGTATGGTCTGCAACCGTATGAACTTCGTGTTTATAGGGGGCTAAATACTCTTTTTGATGAGGTAATACTCGCCCTTTCCTTACGGTGCAAAATATATGAAACCCTTTTATAGCAGCTTTCTTAGGGTTGATTAGTACAAGAACATTCAATAACTGACCATAGGTTTTTGCAATGATTTTAGCGATATGTTTTTTCATAAGGTTACTTTTAGTAACTTAGTTATCTTTGGTAATCAAAAATACACAAAGGATTTTACAAATTTATAGGTCTCAATTTTGAAATCAGGTAAGTATATGGATACTATTATTGATAATCAGCAGCTTAGAACGGCAAAAAAGCTAAAAAAAATGTTTGGGCATATAGATTATAAGAATCCGCCCGAGCTTTGTCCCGTAAGGGATGTAGTTGCTTTAGCTTCTGATAAATGGAGTATATTGATTATTCTTTATCTAGGTTATTTTCCGGTCTTACGTTTTAATAAATTAAAAAAATATGTGTACGGCATATCCAATAAGGTGTTGAGCGAACGCCTTAAAATGTTGGAGTCCGATGGATACTTGACTCGGAAAATGTTTCCAGAGGTTCCCATTAGGGTAGAATATAAACTAACCGATTTTGGTAAAGATTATGTAGAGAAACTTATAGAGCTTACCGAATGGATGCAATTAAACAGTCCTAAGGTTTTAAAGAACAAGCAGAAGTTTCAAATTAAATAAAGATTGTATTTATATATGCTTTACATTAATTTAATCCCAACCAACCATCATATACTTTATTTTGGCATTGTCGGGTATCTGTACAGCTTCAATATTGGTATTGGCAGTATATCTAAGATTTGCCGGTAATTCTGTTTTATCTATCGTAAAATAAATATCACTATCCTTTAAAAGAATCACTACATTATTTAGTGATGTTATTATTTTTTTAATGGTGTATTTGCTTTGGATATCCTTAAAAGTACTCTTAATGGAAATCCCTTTCGCCGTACTAAACCTTTCGTCATTGATTTGTACATTTTGGACACTAGGAATACTATCTGAATTAGGAGTAATAGTCAATAAATGCGCGCCACCTTTTTCAAATACTTTTATTTTACTGGCTCCACTTCCAAAATTCAATTGTACGGTATCCATCACCAAAGAATCTTCTGCATAGATAAGTTCTAGGTCTCTGGCCAAACTATTTTTATCTAGTTTTCCAACTTTATTGGTGGTAATTAAAAAATTTCTATTTTTTTCTTTTTGACAGTTAACCAATAGAAAAAAACAGGATAGGATAATGATTGATTTGATTGATTTCATTCTTTTTTAACGAATAACTTTTTTTAATACACCTAAAACTCCTCTTATAAATGTGGCACTTGTAAGTACTTTTATTACGGGGTTTTGTCTGGTGCTTCTACTACTTGTTGATCTACTTCTAGGTTTGGCTTTTTCCTTTTCGGCCAAGGCTTCGGCTTTTGCTATTTTCTCGTTTAGGATTTCATAGGCACTTTCCCTATCTATGTCCTCACTATATTTTTTTACCAGATTAGAGTTTTTTATAACCTTGGATAATTCACTTTCGGTTAATATATCCATACGGCTCATAGGTGCTCTTAATAATGTGGCTGCTAATGGGGTTGGTCTACCTTTTTCGTCTAATGCCGATATTAAAGCTTCCCCAATCCCTAATGAGGTAAGCACCTCTTTGGTGTCATAATATTCGGAAATAGGATAGTTCTCAGCAGTAAGTTTAATGGCCTTTCTGTCCCTTGCGGTAAAAGCCCTCAGTGCATGTTGTACTTTTAACCCTAACTGGGCCAATACTTCATTGGGCACATCGGTTGGGTTTTGGGTCACAAAGTACAAGCCAATGCCTTTGGAACGAATTAGTTTTACGATACTCTCTATTTGGTCCAATAATGCCTTTGAAGCTTCCTTAAAAATTAAGTGGGCCTCATCTATGAACAAAATTAATTCTGGTCTATCACTATCACCTTGTTCAGGAAACGTAGCATATACTTCGGCAAGTAGGCTTAACATAAAGGTTGAAAATAATTTAGGACGATCCTGTATATCGGTTAAACGTAAAATATTGATATAACCTCGCCCATTTTCATCAACTCGGGTAAGATCATCGACATCAAATGATTTTTCTCCAAAAAATAAATCGGCACCTTGCTGTTCCAATTCTATAATTTTTCTAAGGATAGCTCCTGTTGAGCTGGTAGATATACGGCCATAGTCTTTGGAGAATTCCTTTTTTCCAGACCCGGTAGCATATTGTAAAACCTTCTTAAAATCCTTAAGATCTAATAAAGGCAGTTTGTTATCATCACAATATTTAAAAACAACCGCAACAATACCTTCTTGGGTATCGGTAAGGTCTAAAATTCTAGATAATAAGGTTGGTCCAAATTCTGACACCGTGGCACGCATTTTAACGCCGTCTTGCTCAGAAAGGGAAAGTATCTCTACTGGAAAACTTTTTGCATCAAAAGGAATACCAATCTTCTCGTGTCTTTCATCAATTTTAACATGGCCAGGGCTCGGTTGGGCAAGTCCACTTAAATCTCCTTTCAGGTCCATCAGCATAACGGGGATACCTTTATCGGACAGGTTTTCTGCCAATACTTGCAAGGTTTTTGTTTTTCCCGTTCCTGTGGCTCCTGCTATTAATCCATGGCGATTGAGAGTTTTTAACGGGATTTTTACCAAAGCATTGGTAACCGCTTCACCACCTAACATGGCAGCGCCCATAGTAATTGACTCACCTTTAGTAGTATATCCTTTTTCAATATGTGCAAAGAAATCTTCTTTGGTACCCATCTTAAATATTTTTGTTAAAAATAGAAGATTTTAGGCAATAGGAAATTAGAATACGATGAAATAATTATAATTCACCTGTATTTTAGGAGGATTTTTAGAGATAGAAGGAGAATAATAGGTGTTTGATTTCTTAAGGTTATCCACAATGTAAAATGTATCTTTGCGCCATGGTAAAAGAAGAAGTTATGAACTTGGTGGATAAAGGTGAAATGCTTCCATTAATGGAAGAGTTTTACACCATACAAGGAGAAGGATTCCATAAAGGAACAGCTGCTTATTTTATAAGGGTCGGGGGCTGTGATGTTGGTTGCCATTGGTGTGATGTTAAAGAAAGTTGGAACGCCCAGACGCATCCACCAACGGGAATCACCCAAATTGTAGATAATGCCGCCAGATATTCTGATACTATAGTAATCACTGGTGGGGAACCGTTAACATGGGATATGGGCCCATTGACCTCTGCACTAAAAAATAGGAATCTTAAAACACATATTGAGACTTCTGGTGCCTATACCCTTACGGGAGAATGGGATTGGATATGTCTTTCGCCCAAGAAAAATAAATTACCAGTTGGCAGGATTTATGACGAGGCTCATGAACTTAAGGTAATTGTATATAATAAGCATGATCTAATTTTTGCAGAAGAACAAGCTGTACTAACGAATAAGGACTGTATTTTATATTTACAGCCGGAATGGAGTGTAAGAGATAAGGTTACACCGATAATTGTGGAGTATGTAATGAAGAATCCTAAATGGAAAGTATCACTACAAACCCATAAATATCTAAATATTCCCTAAGGATTATCTGGCCCCATTAGCTTGTATGTCTAAAATACATTCTGAATCTAACCCCGGAGCAGCAGCACTTTTACTTGTTTTAGACTGTAGCAGGTTTAAAACAGTAGTACCATTTAAAACGCAACCAGGAGTAAAACCAGTTTCATATTTTTTTTTTGCAGTTAGATAATTGGATTTTCCTGTAGGACTTCCAAATTGTAGTTCTGCACGCATTAAACATCCTTGAACATTACAATGGTTTGCTGCATCTACATCTTCATGGTCATTCACCAATTCAGTACCTAAATTTACCAAACCAAACAAGTGTCCAAATTCATGATTTAGTGTAGCGGTCTCCACATCCGCATTTGAGATAAAGGCGCTCTGGGAAGCTAATTTTCTTACAGTGGCTTCGTGTATCACCATTGAAGTATTTCTATAAACCGCACCTAGGGTAACCAGACCTTCTTCCTCGTTGTCATTTTCTGCGGGTGTATCGGTAAAGTAGATATATATGGCCAAGGTACTACCATTGTTATAAACAGTTCGGTTTTCTGATTCTAGGTCGGCAATTTCCTGAAGCGCTAAACTATCTTTTTCGGGGGAGTCCAATTCGTTGTAGATAATCTCTATATCTTGCTTAAAAGTATGTTGTTCTAAAAAAGTAACGAAATTTGTCATTGCAGAAACTGTAGGCCTAAACCCGGTAACATACCCTATTTCAATCTGTAGTTTGGTAAAAGAATCGTTAGAGAGGATATCGTTTGCAGAATCACCTGTACGTAACAAATTGCCAGTTTTATCAATCTGTACCGGTTCCGGTTCTTCGTTGTTGCTATTTTTAGAACAAGTAACGGTTAAAATGCTTAAACCGATAAGAAAAATATTTTTAAACTTTTTCATAGTCTTTTGATATGCAATTATAACGTGGAACAAACTTTCATAGTATCATAAGTGGGTTAATCTAGCTAAATAGTCGTAATGTGCGCCCTCCATTACAAGTTCACAATTTAATTTATGATAATTGGCAGCACGTTTTAAAGTATTAAAATCTACGTAAAGCCAATTAAAAGGTTCACTTTTTAACTTTTTATACTCCATTCTAAAGGTGACCTCGCCATAGTAATTGTTATCTGGAATCCAATGTCCGCCATCATCATCGCCTTCAAACATATAAATAATATCACTGGAATCAAGTATTATTTGTCCGTCTGGTTTTAAAAGCGATTTTAATTTGTTTAGAAAATCTCCTATTTGAATTAATTCTCCTGCTATTCCAATACCATTCATAAGTAATAACAATGTGTCAAAAGTAACTTCATTATAATCAAGAATTGAACTTTGAATATAATTAACGACCCCTCTTTGTTTACATACTTCAATAGCTCCCTTGGAATGGTCTAAGCAGGTAACCTCTACTTTCTTTTCTTGTAAATATAAACCATGACCACCAGCGCCACAGCCTATATCTAGAACAGAACCCCTGCAGAGTTCAAGTGCTTTTTGTTCAAGAACTGGCATTTCCGCGAATGTTCTAAAAAGGTAAGGTAATGGCAGGGTGTCTTCTTCATCTAAAGAGGAGTATGTTTTTATATCCTCTGTATAATTACCATTTTGATAGTCTAGGAGCGCATGGCCCAATACATCTTGATTCAAATTGAACAATTTTAATTAGCAAAAATCTATTTTTTTAGGTTCACTTTCCTAGTTTTGATTAGAAATTTGCAGAAATGGAGGAAGTTTTAAAACAATTACCACAAAAGGCAAAGGAAAAGCATGCTGAAAATAAGAAGTTCTTTAATAAACTTAAGAAAAGGTCGCCAAAGGACTTAGATTATCAAATGCAAGAATTACATGCTAATGAGTTTCAAAAAACCGATTGTCTTACATGTGCCAATTGCTGCAAAACAACAGGTCCTTTGTTTACAAAAGCGGACATTGAACGTATTTCCAAATTCTTTAGGCAAAAACCTCAACAGTTTATTGATACCTATTTAAAAATTGATGAGGATAATGACTTTGTATTACAAGAAGTTCCTTGTAGTTTTTTAGGTGCGGATAATTATTGTTCTATTTATGATGTACGACCAAAAGCCTGTCGTGAATTTCCACATACCGACCGTAAAAAATTTCAGCAGATCAGCAATCTCACGCTAAAAAATGTAGCAATTTGCCCGGCAGCTTTTAATATTGTTGAAGCAATGAAAGCAAGGATTAAGGTTTAAGACGGTAGTTTATCTAGATTGCAATTTATATTTTTTTCGAATAAAGGATTTTGTATTTTTAAGGAATGCAGCAGATTATAGATTATTTTGAGACAATACCTGCCCTACACCGGTCTTTGATATTGGTTGGGGGAATCACTTTTTTTTGGATTTTAGAGGGTATTGCACCCCTGTTCAAGATAGATTATAAGAAATGGCGACACTCAGTTCCTAATTTCTTTTTTACGTTGACGACTATTATTGTCAACTTTCCATTGGCTTTTTTGTTGTTAAAAACATCGGACTGGACCGTTGCCAATAATTTTGGTATAATCAATTGGTTGCCAGAAATGCCTTTGTGGGCCTATGTTTTCCTTGGGGTGTTGCTCTTGGATTTGATTGGGGCGTATTTGGCACACTGGGTAGAGCATAAGGTAAAACCATTATGGATGGTGCATTTGGTGCACCACTCTGATCATAATGTAGATACAACTACGGCCAATCGGCATCACCCGTTGGAGTCACTTATTCGATATTTGTTTACGTTAATAGGGGTGTTTGTTGTTGGTACGCCGGTTGGGATTATTATGCTGTACCAAAGTCTTTCAGTCGTCCTGTCACAATTTAATCATGCCAACATTCAATTGCCAAAATCGCTAGACAAAGCAATTAGTTGGTTAGTTGTTTCCCCAGATATGCATAAGGTTCACCACCATTATAAATTACCATATACAGATTCTAATTATGGTAATATTTTTTCTATATGGGACCGCCTTTTTGGTACGTATTTGTTTAAGGATAGGGACTCTATTGTTTATGGAGTAGATACTTTCCCGGATGAAAAGGAGAATGCCAGTATATTGGGCCTTTTAAAACAACCTTTTCACAAATACAGAAAACCAACTACAACTATAGAAGTTGATAAGGGGTAATGACCGTTATGTTATCTAATCTTATTTGAAATACATGTTTACGGTAAGTATCACCACACCATACTTAATTTGGTATTTAATATTTATAGAGTAACACTATAAATATTACTAAAACATATATTTTTTATTACCTAGTGGTATCTTAATCGTACCTAACATATTTAGCCCTTATTTCTTTGAATTTTGTTAAATGGGATTGCCAGGTTTTTTTTATTTCTTCTTCTGTAAGTCCGGCTTCAATTTGTTTTTGTAATAATTCTGTGCCCGCATGTCTTGTAAAACCAGAAGTATTAAAAAATTTGGATTTATCAGTAGTGTTTTTATAAGCATCTATTATCCATTGGAGTGATACTGTATTCATTTTCGGTGAATCCGATAAATCTTTTCCATAGCATGTTTTGCCTTCTTCTTTAGGGTATTTGGAGCCAAAATTAGGTTTGGGAACATAACTAAATTCATAATGTGTGCTATCCAAAAATGATGCGCCATAGCGTTGAAACTGGTATTCGGTTCCCCTTCCGGCGTTCACATTGGTGCCTTCAAACAGTCCAAGGCTAGGGTATAGGGTGATGGCAGTTTTATTGGGTAGGTTTGGGGAAGGTCGTATCGGTAAAATATAATCGGTTTCTCGTGACCAGTTCTCCAATGGCACTACTGTTAAAGTTGCTTTTTTACTATTTTCTAACCAACCTTCCTCATTTATCATTTCGGCATATTCACCAATCGTCATTCCATAAACCAGGGGTATTTGTGTCATGCCAAGAAATCCTGTATGTTGGGCTTCCATTGTAGGACCATCAACATAATGGGCGTTAGGATTGGGTCTATCCAATACTAGTACAGGTATATTATTTTCTGTACAGGCTTCCATAACTAATTGTAGGGTAGCTATGTAGGTGTAAAACCGTACGCCTACATCTTGTATGTCAAACAATACAATATCCAAATCGGCCAATTGGATATTGGTTGGTTTTCTATTTTTGCCATAAAGCGATACAATAGGTAATCCGGTTTGGGTATCTGTCCCATCTTTTACCTTCTCGCCCGCATCCGCCTTACCTCTAAAACCGTGTTCTGGTGCAAATACTTTCTTAATGTCTATTTGTAGGTTAAAAAGTGAATCTACCAAGTGTGTATGTCCATTTTTTTTAAAGATAACACTGGTCTGATTGGCTATAATCCCAACCTTTTTGCCTTTTAGCAAAGGCAAGTACGAGGCTGTTCTGTTTGCGGCAACTATAATCGGTTTTGTTTTCAATACAGTTGTAGTATCGGATCCTTTGGTCCTAATTTCTTTGGCGTCTTTTGTAGTGTTTCCACAGGAAGTGAATACCAAAAACGATAATAAAACTGTACTTTTGATACTGGAAAAAAATAACATCATTTGAACCTAGAATTTTTTATCGCCAAGCGGCTTATTAAGGGTAAGGAGCATAAAATTAGCATTTCCGCACCAATAATAAAAATTGCTATTGCGGCAATTGCCATTGGTATTGTAATGATGTTAATTGCCATAGCAACCGGTATTGGTCTTAAGTATAAAATAAGGGAGAAGGTAACTGCTTTTAACGGCCATATCCAAATCTATAATTATGATAACAATAATTCAGAAGTGTCCGTTGTTCCTGTTTCTTTGGAACAAGACTTTTACCCTGAATTTAAGGATGTTGAGGGTGTTAGTCATGTACAGGCCGTAGCCACCAAAGGGGGGATTATTAGAACAGAGGATACTTTTGAAGGTATAATAGCCAAAGGTGTAGGAAAGGATTTTAATTGGTCTGTCTTGGAGGAATATATAGTCGCAGGCTCCTTGCCCTACTTTAAGGGCGACTTAAATTCTCAAGTCCTTATATCTACCATTACGGCTAGTAGGCTAAATCTCAGTGTAGGTGATTCATTTTTCACCTTTTTCTTGAGAGATGACGATAAAAACAAAATACCTAACCAACGAAATTTTAAAATATCCGGTATATATGATAGTGGATTTGAGGAGATTGATAGTCGATTTATTTTTATCGATATCCGTCATATCCAAAGAATGAACAAATGGGAAGAAAATCAAGTTGGAAATTTCGAAGTTTTCTTGGAAAGTTTTGATGATATTGATGAAAAAAATATTGAAATAAGAAGTAAAACTTTTTCAACATTAGATAATAGAACGCTTAAAGATAAATACTATAAAATTTTTGAATGGATAGGCTTGTTCGATTTCAATATTGCATTGATCATTGGAATTATGATCATTGTGGGTGGTATTAATATGATTACCGCATTATTGGTCTTGATTTTGGAACGTACACCTATGATCGGTATTTTAAAGGCATTGGGCACTACCAATTGGAGAATAAGAAAAGTCTTTCTCTATAATGCAACTTACCTAATTGCCGTTGGGCTGTTTTGGGGTAACTTAATAGGATTGGGTGTAATTTTGTTACAAGAGAGGTTCAAGATATTTAAGTTTCCAAATCCCAAGGAATATTACATAGAATACATACCTGTGCACATAGATGTTTTTACTGTACTTCTACTTAATGTCGGCGTTTTGCTATTGTGTCTTCTAATGTTGCTAATACCTTCTTACATTATTACTAGGATAACCCCGGTAAAGGCGATAAGATTTGAATAATTAATGTTCGCTGAGCTCATATGCGCAATTTAGATAGATAAAGTTTGACTTTGATTTCTAATTGAAATTCAATTTGGTAAATTTGATAACAAACAATATCAAATGAATCAAAAAGTAATTATTCCATTCTTGCTGGCCATGTGTTTCTTACAGTTAAATGCACAAAAACTATCTAGAACAGAAAAGAAAATTATAAAGAGTGTTGAGGTCAA
Organism: Maribacter sp.; assembly: GCA_965662155.1. Lineage (GTDB taxonomy): Bacteria > Bacteroidota > Bacteroidia > Flavobacteriales > Flavobacteriaceae > Maribacter. Next base: position 9,634 of record CBFIGW010000050.1, read on the forward strand.
TAATGATGCTGCCATTCAATTTTTGGAAAAGGTGGTAAATATTAATAGTGGTACCTTAAACTTGGAAGGTGTAAGAGAAGTTGGCACTATGTTCAGTGACCAGTTTGATGCCATAGGTTTTGAAACCAATTGGATTCCGATGCCATCTGAAATGAATAGAGCAGGACACCTTTTTGCAGAAACCAAAGGGGGAAAGGGAAAAAAGCTGCTACTTATTGGTCATCTAGATACTGTTTTTGAGGAGGATAGTCCTTTCCAGACCTTTACCATGGTTAATGATAGTATTGCCCACGCACCTGGTGGTAATGATATGAAAGGTGGCAATGTGATAATTTTATATGCTTTAAAAGCCTTGTATGAAAACGGACTATTAGAGAATGCTCAAATTATAGCTGCATTTACCGGTGATGAGGAAAGTGCCGGTATGCCGCTGGATATTAGCAGAAATGATTTGATTGATGCGGCCAAGAGAAGTGATATTGCATTAGGTTTTGAAACTTCCACAGGATATAATTATTCAACTATTGCTAGAAGAGGTGCTTCTGGTTGGAAGGTTGAAGTGGAAGGTAAAAGGGCGCACTCATCAGGTATATTTAATGAAAGGGTAGGGGCTGGTGCCATTTTTGAAATGTCAAGGATACTTCACCAATTTTATACGGATGTAAAGGGTGAGGATTTATTAACCTTTAACCCAGGTACTTTGCTGGGAGGTACTTTTGTTAACTTTGATGATATGACCAGTAAAGGCAGTGTTTTTGGTAAAACCAATGTGGTGGCACAAAAAGCTGAGGTACGCGGCGGATTAAGGTTCATATCCGAAGAACAAAAAGAACGGGCAAGGAACAAAATGAAAGCGATAGCTGCGCAGAATTTACCGCATACCAGTGCCAAGGTTACGTTTACAGATAGCTACCCGGCTATGGCGCCTACTGAAGGAAATAAAATGCTTTTGGCGGAGTTGAACCAAGTAAGTCTAGATTTAAAACAAGGAGAGGTGGTCGCTTATGACCCTGGAAAAAGAGGTGCGGCAGATACTTCGTTTGTGGCAGATTATGTAGATTGTTTAGACGGATTGGGAACTATGGGCTCTGGAGCACATACTCCTGAAGAAACGGTGAACTTAAAAACGATATCAGATTTGACCAAAAGAACGGCATTATTGATATACAGATTAATCAATCAATAAAATGACAACACTTCAACTGGGTAATCAATTAGTAAACATAGATGCAGGTGAATTGGTAAGTTATCAGGTTAATGGTCACGAGTTTATCCACCAGAAAGGAAGTCCAGGTTGGCGAAATTCAGACACCGAGATGTTTCCTGTTATTGGTCCAACCAATGAAGCTAATTACAGGGTAACAACACCAAAAGGGGATGCCATACAAGACCAACACGGATTACTTCGTGAAATGGAATATGTAATCTCGGACCAGAATGGTAATTGGGTAGAATTTGTAAAAAACTATTCAGCAAATAATAAAGTGCCAAACTCAAAATTTCCAGAGAAATCGACAGAAAGGGAAGTGACATGGCCATATGATTTTCAATTTAAAAAGAGGTTTGAATTAAAGGAGGGCACTTTGGAAATTTCCTTTGAAATTAGCGGTGAACCTGGCATGCCTTTTATGCTTGGCTATCATCCGGCGTTTAAACTTCATAATAGCAATGCCGTTATAAAGACCGCTGAAAGGAAAATAACAATTAATGAGGTAAAGGACGTAGGTAGCAGAGCTTTGTTGGTTCCTGAAATATCTACGATTATTTTAAGCGATGAAAAATCAATTAAAATAAGTACCTCAGGGTTTCAGCATTTTATGTTATGGACAGAAGTTTCCAATATGGTTTGTTTAGAGCCAATAACTTTTTATCCGTATGCCGTTGAACAGAAAAACCTTAGTTCAGGATTTGAGATACTTGGGAAACAGGCGCAATTGTTTACGGTTAAACTTGAACCGGAAATGTAACGTTTAAATAATCTTGCAATGGCATTTAGTGATTTTATGGCTGATAGAGTTAGACAACGCCTTATAGGAAAAGGGCATCTTGAAGAAAAAAAGATGATGGGTGGACTTGTTTTTATGGTCAATGGTAAGATGTGTGTATGTGTAGATATCGATAAAAACACACATCAAGACCGCTTAATGGTGCGCGTTGGAAAGCTGAACTATGAGAAATTATTAAAAAGGCCAGGTGGTAGAAAAATGGATGTTACCGGTAAACCTATGCGAGGGTTTCTTTTTATAGACCCTGAAGGTTTTGATAGTGAAAATGATTTGGATTTCTGGATTGCTAAAGCTTTGGAATTTAATAAGCTTCTTTCCTAAATACCCAAAACCCTTACTTAATTGTTTAATTTTGTAAAGTGAAACAGTATTTTCCTTTTCTAGATTGGATATCTACCTATAAAAAATCTTATTTCTTAAATGATTTAATTGCCGGATTAACCGTTGGTATTGTTTTAGTGCCACAAGGTATGGCCTACGCCATGATTGCAGGTTTGCCTCCTGTATATGGTCTATATGCTTCATTATTTCCGGTAGTAACTTATGCATTGTTGGGTACTTCCAGAAAAATTGCTGTGGGTCCAGTGGCAATGGATTCATTATTGGTAGCTGCAGGTTTAAGCACATTGGCAATTACAGGTGTGGAGAATTATATTGCCATGGTAATGGTGTTGGCATTAATGGTAGGCGTATTTCAATTTGCGCTTGGGGTGTTTAAAATGGGGTTTCTAGTTAATTTTTTATCCAAACCAGTTATTAGTGGGTTTACATCTGCTGCGGCAATTATAATTATTGGAAGCCAATTAAAGCATTTGGTAGGAATATCAATAACTGGCAGTAACAGTTTTGTGGATATGCTACCTAAGACAATCGCCAAATTAAATGAAACTAACGTATATGATTTGGCAATTGGCGTAATTGGTATTGTTGCGATAATCATTGGTAAGAAATGGTTGAAAAAATGGCCAACAGTATTATTTATGGTTGTTTTAGGCATCGCTGTGGTTTACTTTTTTGAATTGGCAGATTATGGGGTTAAACTGGTAGGAGAGGTGCCTAGTGGTATTCCAAGATTACAAATTCCAGATGTTAGCCTTGTAAATTTGTTAGCGTTATGGCCTATTGCATTGGCATTGGCTTTAGTTGGGTATTTGGAAGCTATTTCTATTGGAAAGGCACTTGAGGAAAAAAGTGGTGAGGATACTATAAGTCCAAATAGGGAATTGATTGCTTTGGGCAGCACAAACATTGTAGCTTCATTTTTTCAAGGGTATCCGGTAACAGCAAGTTTTTCTAGGTCGGCCATTAATTTTGAATCGGGTGCAAAGACCAATTTGGCAGGTATCGCTAGTGTTGTATTGGTAATATTGGCTTTACTGTTTTTAACCCCATTGTTTCAATATTTGCCCAATGCAATATTAGCAAGTATTATTATGGTATCTGTATTTGGACTCATTGATATTGGATATGTCCAAAAGTTATGGAACCTGAGAAAAGATGAATTTTGGGTATTGGTCATTACTTTTTTGGTGACTTTATTGCTAGGAATTACTCAAGGGATAGTTGTAGGGGTTCTGTTATCCTTACTCTTACTAGTTTATAGGACTTCTAAACCCCATTTTGCTGAATTAGGTAATATTAAAGGGTCTGATTATTTTAAGAACATAAAGCGTTTTGGCGATGAAGTTGTTGTTCGTAATGATGTATTGGTAGTACGTTTTGATTCTGAATTATATTTTGGAAATATTACGTTTTTCAAAAACCAATTATTAAAAACGGTAGAGCAGAAAGGTTCAGAATTAAAGGCAATTGTTTTAAATGCGGAGGCAATAAATTATATAGATGCTACTGCTGTTGATACGCTTACCAATATAATTAGGGAATTACATCAAAACCAATTGGACTTCTATGTTGCTGGTGCTACGGGACCTGTTCGGGATATCATATTTTCTAGTGGGATGATCAATGAACTTGGTGCGGAGTTTTTGTTCGCTAAAACAAAAGAGGCGGTCGACTGTTTTGATAACCCAAATTTAATTACAACCATTGGCGCTAGGATAGCGGGCGAAAGTAATTATAATGGTTAACCGAATTAATCTTGTTTCTATTTAACTTCTTCGTGAATTATGACATATGTCATGAATTCTGAAAGCACTTCATTTTAATTTTACCGCAATAATCAAATCGTATAAGTCCTAATTACTTTTTAACAGTTTTGATTACATTATAGTCTATTAGAGTTTAAGATTATCAATAATTCTTTGGCAGAAAAACAGAAAAACAATTTATAAAACTAAATATATTAAAGATGGGAAATATTTTACCCTTGGTAAACTGGAGTAACGGTATAATCATGATTGCTGTTTTTGCAGTAGTGGTATTAGTATTGGTCGGAGTAACGCTAAGCTTAATGAAAGGTGACCGGAAAAAGGAAGAATAGGCTTAATAATTAAATAATTAATAAAAAATTCGGTCTAAAAGTAAATTATATATTTATTTTTAGACCGAATTTATATGAAATTCTTAAATGTTAATAATTTCTTAAATAAATTTACTTTTGACTATAATTATTTAATACCTTTAAGTAGGGTTTGTATTACAGAAATGATTAAAAATTTTATTCAAAAAATAGGAGTAATGAATTGTATAATGCTTCTAGTAGTCTTATCCATTATAGTAGTTTCTGAAGTATTGTTTTTGAGTGGTAAAAAGTTAGATGCGATATTTATAGCTTTTTGGGCACCAACAATCCTTGGATTTATGAATTTTCTTAAATATCGTAAATAGTGGATTTTATCTTAGGATATTCTTTATTAGTAGGGGTCATCTTTATAGTATGGCTGTATTTTGTTGTGCGTTTGTACAATAAGATGAAAGATTAAATTTTGCCCACATTATCCGTTGCTATTTTCAGAATTTTGTTTGGATTTTTTATAGAATAGGAAGCTATAAGTCGCTCAGTTTCTAAAGTGCTATTTTGCCGTATTAAAAAAGAATCCAAATCATTTGGGTTTATAATGGTGGTACTTTTAGGAATAAAGCCATAACCTACATACAAATTCTCACGTACCATTACAAATCCATTCTCTTCTAAATTTCTTCCTGTTGTCTTGATTATATAGTCCGTTTTATCATTTTTTATAGCATTCATTGCTTGGGTAACACGGTCATTATATTCGGGCAAATGACTTAAATCCGAACAAATACCTATACACTGTTTTATTTTATAATGTGAGCAGGTAGTCGTGTTTTCTTGAAGGTGGCAGTATTTTGGACATAGTTCAAAAGTTTCACAAATAGACTCTAAGAATAATCTACACTCTGTTACCCCATAAAGTCTTGTAAGTGGGTTTGGTGCTAATTTTAGCTTGTTAAAAGCTAAGTGTTTAATTCCATTTCTATCTTCATAACTAAAAATACCATATTGCTGTATGTTGCGTTTTTGTGCCCTGTTGAATTTTGGGTAGTGATTTTTAATTTCTGCGGATTCCAATAATAGTGCGATGAGTTCACTTCCCGTTTCCTCAAAATCCAAATACGTAGTTTCGTCACAGAGCGTAATTTCTTTTGTGGATTTATCGTAAAAGTGACTTAATACCCGCTTTTTTATATTAATCGCCTTACCCACATATATAATACTGCCTTTTTGGTTTTTAAAATAATAAATACCTGGCGCTGACGGTAATTTTTCGAATTCAGATTTAGGTAGGGAAGGAGGTAGGGTAGCTTCTTGGGACCGTGCATTTAAAAAAGTCTTAAAAACTATATCCGCGTTATTAGACCGTAATAATTTGTGAAATAGCAACATGGTGGCATGCGCGTCACCACGTGCCCTATGTCTGTCTGTTAACGGAATACCGATTGCAGAACATAATTTACCTAGACTATAAGAATTATATCCTGGTAGCAGTTTACGGGACAACCTAACGGTACATAGCTTTTTTCTTATAAATTCCAGACCAATTTGTTGAAATTCATTTTTAATTACATTGTAATCGAAATTTACACTGTGGGCCACAAATATAGATTCCTTGGTTATCTCAAGTATGTTGGGCGCTATATCAATTAATTTGGGTGCGTTCCGCACCATGTCATTATCTATGCCTGTTAAGCCTGTAATAAAATATGGTATTTCACATTCTGGATTTACAAGTGATGTAAATTCATCTATCACTTCATGACCGTCATATTTAAAAATAGAAATCTCTGTAATTCTATTCCCTTTAATTCCATTTCCGGTGGTTTCTATGTCAACAATACAATACAAAAATTGGTATACTTTTTTAGTTTTTATGTATTTCTAAATGCACTTTTACTGATTTGCTAATGGGTGTGTAACTATCATGTGCAAAATGATTATGAGGTACTACCATATTAGTTTCCGGAAAATATGCCGCAAGATTTCCTTTTGGAATATCGTATGGTACGATCAAGAATTTATTCGCTCTTCTTTCAATCCCCTCGTAGGTACTTACAATATCTATAACATCCATTTTGTTAAATCCATGTATTTTGATGTCAGTAGGATTCATGAACAGAACCCTTCTCTCGTTATGAATACCTCGATACCTATCGTTTAGACCATAAATAGTAGTGTTGAACTGGTCATGTGAACGTATGGTCATCAATAAAAATTCGTTTGCTTTTAATTGATGGTCGCTCAGGTCACAAACACTAAATTGTGCTTTTCCATTAGGTAATTTGCTAAAATCCATGTCCCTTACGTTGTTTGGTAAATAAAAACCATTGGCCTTGGATTTTTCCTGAATATTCTCAAAACCATCTACGGTTTGTGAAATTTTCTCCCTGATCAAATCATAGTTACTCCCTAATGCTTTCCAGTTAACTTGGTGATCACCTTTAAAATAAGCATTTGCAATACCGGCAATAATCTCAGGTTCACTTATGAGAAGTTCAGATTTTGGTTTAAGTACGCCTTTACTTCTGTGTACTTTTCCCATACTGTTTTCAACGGTTAGAAAACGGTCTTTTCCATTTTTATTGTCTTTTTCAGAACGGCCAAGTGTGGGTAAAATTAGTGCTGTTTTGCCAGTTACAAGATGACTCCGATTAAGTTTGGTGCTTATCTGCACGGTAAGTGAACAGTTTTGGAGTGCTTCTGCAGCATATTTGGTATCCGCAACTGCTGATAAAAAATTTCCGCCTAAAGCCATAAATGTTTTGGCTTTGCCACTATGCATAGCTTCTAGTGCGCGCACGGTATCCAAACCTTCCTTATCCGGAGGGGAAAATCCAAAAACGGATTTTATAGTCGCATTTAATTTTTTAGATACGTGATGCATAATACCAACTGTACGATCACCTTGCACGTTGCTGTGCCCTCTTACAGGACATGTGCCGCTACCAGGTTTACCTATACTTCCCTTTAGCAACAAAAGGTTAACACACTCTTTAATATTGTCTACGCCATTTTTATGTTGGGTAAGCCCCATGGCCCAACAAATGATTATTTTCGATTTTTGGGCAAGTAGCGTTACGGTCTTTAAAATTTCTTCCTCTGGTACCCCACAAGTATTTAACAATTCTTCTTCGGTGTATGTGTCAATGTCTTTTATAAATTGGTCATAGCCATGGGTGTATTTTGATATGAAATCATGGTTAAAAACAGAATTGGTCTCGCTGTCTAATTTTGCTAGCTTTTTAAGTATAAGTTTTAATAACGCTACATCTTGATTAATTTTAACCTTTAAGTGAATATCGGTCAATGAAGTTCCCTTGATTATTCCTACTGGAGATTGGGGGTCTTTAAACCGTATAAGACCTGCTTCTGCAAGAGGATTAATACTTATGATTTTACCTCCATTACGCTTACATTTCTCCAATGCGGATAGCATTCTTGGATGATTGGTGCCAGGGTTTTGCCCAATCACCATTACCACTTCTGCTTTGTCAAAATCTTCTAACTTAACAGAGCCTTTTCCAATGCCTAGTGTTTGTGATAAGGCTACGCCACTACTTTCATGGCACATGTTGGAACAGTCTGGCATATTATTGGTGCCAAAGGCTCTAACAAATAAACCATACAGAAAGGCAGCTTCATTACTAGACCTGCCAGAAGTATAAAAAACACCTTCGTTAGGAGACCTCAATTGTTTTAATTCTTTGGCTATTAAAGCGTAAGCCGCTTCCCAAGAGATTGGCTCATAATGAACACTATTTTCTTTCAAGACCATAGGTTCTGTAATGCGGCCACTCTTACCAATTTTATAATCGGACCAGGTGGATATTTTTTCAACACTGTGTGTTTTAAAAAATTGGGCATCGACTTTGTCATATGTAGCTTCCTCGGCCAGGGCTTTTGCTCCATTTTCACAATACTCCCCTAGTTTTGATGGTTTTTCAGGGTCCGGCCATGCACAGCCGGGGCAATCAAATCCTTCTGGTTGATTCATGTGGGATAACGTAGAAAGCGCTTCTATGGCACCCATTTCTTTAAATGTATGTTGTACGGCAACCTTTATTGCGGGTAGGCCAGCGGCAAAGTCTTTGGGTTCTGATACTTGTATACCGGTGAAATCTATATTGCCCGTTAAAGAAATATTTCTCTTAATGGAAGGATTCATTTGTACGCTAAAAGTTTTATTTAACCCTAAGTTATTATAAAAGGATGGAATAGGGTAGTGGGTTGGAGGTTAATGATAGATAACTTATCTAAACTATCATTACCGCTTTGCGGGGGGTATTAGTGAATTTAGAAAAGGAGGTGGTTTGCGCATTTTAAAAAGCACTTAATCACAACAAGCACTTTCTGATAATATTTCCAGATTATTATCTATTATTTCCTCACCTATAGTACTTATATCCTCGGCACTTGCATAATCCGATACCAGGTCATATCCTTTGCTGCAGGAGGTGCAGCAAACTATAAATAAAAGCGATAAAACAATAAAAAGTGGGGATTTTAGCTTTTTTGACTGCATCAAATATTTTGGTTAAGAAAAGTTCTTATTTTTCACAGCCGCTAAAATATTCAGGAAAATGAATTTGGCGATGAAATGCATAATATTTTCGATGAAATGCACACTTAAAGTTATTAAGATATATTGTTAATAACTTTTTGAAAGGATTGCGCTTAGGTGAGTATAAATTTATTAAGTGCTTATCATAAGAAGATTTTTCGTTTTCGTCTTTGTTTAAAATGCTTTACTTAAACTTGGTTAGAGACACATAAAATTATCACCAAAACAAGTGCTAAAATCTAATCTAATTAAAAAATAGATAGCGGAAACAGAAATTTATTCAACGAAACGGTTAAATTTAGAAATGTAGTCTATAACTCAACCTTAATTTGCATGAGTTTTAAATGCTGTGTTCGTAGAAGGTTCTGGAAAATTTTCACAATATTTTCTTGGTAGTCTTCAGGAATTCTACCACCAATAAGCCAATTATTTTTAATAAAGCGCTTATTGTCCAAACCATATTCATCCATTAGAAGTTGAAGTGCTTCTTCACGGGTCGCATCGTTCATTTTACTGAACATTGATTTAATATTGGTAGTCATTTAGTTGGTTTGGTAATACATCAAAAATAAAATAAAAATTGATTTGATCAACATAAAATAATATCTAATAATAACTTATTTTTTCTTATGTCAAATTGAATTTGCAAACTATTTAAACTCCTTTTTAAATAGATGAATTTGATTCTCAATAATGGAGCTTTATTACAATTGCAATGAACTTAAGCTTCTAAAACATCGACCCTTTTTACGGTACGCCCTTTGTTTTTAAGGAGTTTAATGTCTTCCAAGATCAAATACAAACATGGCACTATTACCAAAATTATAGTTGTTGCAAATACAATTCCGAATCCTAATGAAATAGCCATTGGGATAAGATAAAAAGCCTGGCTGGACGTTTCTAATATTATGGGTGCCAATCCACCAAATGTGGTCATTGTGGTTAGGATTATTGGCCTAAATCTACGCAATCCCGCCTCGTGTATGGATTCATAAATGGAATCCCCTGCCAATCTGCGTTTATTTGCAAAGTCAATCATGATTAAGGAATCGTTCACCACCACACCAGAGAGGGCAATAACTCCCATTAAACTCACTAAGGAAAGGTCGTAACCCAATAAAATATGACCAATAACAGCGCCAACGATTCCAAAAG
>CBFIGW010000051.1:0-19617 GCA_965662155.1 Maribacter sp.
AGCCGTTTTAGCTGCACTTTGGTTAAAACAGGCCACAGCTATTTTTTCTAAAGTTTCTTTATTGGTAATATGATAAAACTCCCAAAGCTGAAGGTTACTACTCGTTGGCGCTAAAGAAGCATTAACCAAACATTGTTTTACTTTTTCCGTATCAATAGGTTCATCTTTATACACCCTTGTTGATCGCCTGTATGCAATAGCTTCTGTAACCGTTTTTTCCATGGAAGGATTTGTTTTTTTGATAATTGATAGAAATATCTATGGTTAAAGATAGATAAATACCCAATTTTCTGGATAACAAAGATTTAGTAATGTATACTGCCAATGTGAAGCCTTCCCTATCTATTTATTTGGTACATTGCATTCAAACAAATTTCCATCATGAAACACTATACCAAAAACCTTATCCTTGCATCTTTTTTTATTGCAAACCTTGCACTAGGCCAAACTAAATCTGAAGCCCTTGCCGACATTAATACAGAGGGATTTCAAAAATCGCAGGTAATGCGTTTGGTATCCGACTTGTCTGATCTATATGGACCAAGGTTAACAGGGACAAATCAGTATTTTACTGCTGCAAATTGGGCAAAGAAAACCTTGGAAGATTGGGGTGTGGACAAGGTATATTTTGAAAATTATTGTGACGATTGTATGGGTTGGGAGGTAAAATCATTTAATGTAGAAATGACCGAGCCTGCTTATATGAAAATTCAGGCCTATCCTTATGCTTGGACCGAAAGCTCAAACGGTATCCAAATAGGTGATATGGTTTGGATAGAGAATTATTCCAATCTAGAACAAATAAAAAGCAATTGGGCAGGAAAATTACAGGGAAAGACAGTATTGATTGGTAAGGCACCCCAACAAAATATGCTTTTTGATGCTCTTTCAACTCGCTATACGGATGAGGAAATCAAAGAGGCTGAAATGTCAATTGTCCCCGTACCTGGGAACCCCCTTGGGGCTTCCGCTGGAAACATGGACCTTATTGAAGATTTAGAGGTGATTTTCGAAAGATTCATGAGAAAGGACGATGATTTTTTTGCTTTTTTAAAAGCAGAAGGTGCCATAGGAATTTTTGGGACGACCCCCTTTTTTCCGGGAGTAATTCACCCAAGCGGCACCTATAATTATAAGGAGAACCACGAAAAACCAATTCCATATTTTGCAATTTCACCAGAAAGTTTTGGAAAATTAAAACGCTTGACCGAAAGGGATATTACTTCAAAGATTAAATTTCATTTAGATTCAGAACTGTATTTAAAGCCGGAGAACAACGTAAATATCATTGCTGAAATTACAGGGTCCGACCCAAAACTAAAAGACGAAGTGGTAATGATCGGTGCTCATTTTGACTCTTGGCACCCTGCATCTGGAGCTACAGATAATGGAGCCGGTTCCGCAGTAATGATGGAGGTTATGCGAATTCTTAAAACATCTGGCCTAAAACCAAAACGAACTATAAGAATTGCTCTTTGGGGTGGCGAGGAACAAGGCTATTTAGGCTCCATGGCCTATGCGGAAAAACATTATGGAAAAGTAAAGGAAACCACGAGGAAAAAGGAAGTTGAAAAAATTTCGGCTTATATAAATATGGACAATGGTGCAGGTCAAATGCGAGGTCTCTATTTACAAGGTAACGAGGCCGTACGAACAATTTTTGAAGACATGCTGGCGCCCTACGCCCATTTAGATGTTAATAACCTAACCATACAAAACACCAACTTTACGGATCATGATGTCTTTGATTATTATAAGATACCCGGGTTTCAGATCATACAGGATAAGTTAAACTATAGTACGGTTACGCACCATACCAATTTAGATGCCTTGGAATATGTACCAGAAAGGGATATGAAAATCAATGCTACCGTTATCGCGGCGCTTGTGTATCAAATTGCAGAACGAAATGCTCGTTTACCAAGAGAGGATTAATTGTGTTTAATAGATTTGTTAGTGTAGATTCAGCTCCGCTTAGTCAACACGGTCAGCCACCAGAAAAATTAACCACTAATTTTTAACACCACATTGCCTTTTTTTCTTTCAGTGTCAACATACCTGTGGGCATCTACCACCTTGTCCATGGGATAGAATTTGTCAATAGTGGCATCATAAGCCCCTTTTTCAAATAGTTCTTTAAGGGTTTCCAATTGCTGTATGGTTTCCGCAGCAACATCCATTCCGCCTACTGTTTTATAGACTCCGTCTTTTTTAAGGAGTTTTTTACATTGTTTTTTTGATGTTTTTCCCACCGCATCAAATACAATATCAAATGTTGAGGTATGTTCTGTAAAATCTTCCTTATCGTATAAAATGACCTTTGGAACACCCAGACCTTTTACCAAATCGGCTCCTTTGGAACTACAAACTGCAGTTATCTCCGCATCGTAATGTTTTGCAATTTGTATGGCCGCCGTTCCTACGGACCCCGTAGCTCCAATGATTAAAATGTCAGGTTTTTGTTTTGTAGCTATACCCGCCTTTTCTAAAAAATAAATAGCCGTTTGACCACCAAAAGGTAATGCGGCCGCTTCTTCAAAAGAGGCATTTTTAGGCTTTAAAATTACCTTTCCGTTTTGGTTAATTACCATATACTCAGCATAGGTACCAAACTTTAAACCTGTCATACCATAAACTTCATCGTCCAGGTTAAATTTGGTTACGTTTTTTCCAACCTGTTGTACCACCCCCGAAAATACCGTTCCCAAAATTGATTTTCTTGGTTTAGAAAACCCAAAGATGACGCGCATCATCAATCTTAAAAAACCATTCCCTTTTAGCCCTCTTATTCTTACATCTCCAGAATTAATGGCGGTTGCCATAATTTTAACAAGCAATTCATCTTCTTTAGGTGTAGGTTTTGGTACCTCTTGTATTTTCAATACTTCTGGAGGACCGTAAGCGGTACAAATAACAGCTTTCATTATGGTGTTTCAATTTTATGGTTATACTGATTACTTTTTATTTTTCTTTTTTGCTCTTACGCATAGCTGTTCCGGCACCAATGGCTATTCCTAAACTAATCCATAGCGCTAGGTTATCTGTAATGATTCCTATAAGGCTTCCAATAGCTACTCCTATGGCTGCCCCCACACCTATTTTTCTATCGTTTTTCATCCTGGCAATTTTAGTTTGTTCACAAATCACTATCATCTATAAGTAGATTGAACTACTAAAATGTTTCGTTTAAGATGGATATTTAAAGATGTGTACAAAGTGACTGTAGTAAAAATTCACCTATTGTGGCTGCAACTACACTTCGGCTCCGTTCTGTGCTCACACCAAGTGAACTTGCTCAGCCAACCTATAGAATTTTAAAAAACTGGCGTGAACAGCCCTATTACTTTTAGCCATTTTTGTGCCGTATAAATTTAATTCTACTCGTTGCTAGATCTTATGCCAAAAATTAGCAAATAAGCTATCATCCAAAATTCTCCAATGGTTGCGGGTAGCGTTAGAAATCTATTGAAGCTAAAATCAATTCCCGCGTAGCGGATAACGGTGCTAATTAGATAGCCAATACCCCCTAAAACAATAATTCTTCCTAACCAGACAGGCATCCTTTTAGATTTGATGACTATGTAACCCATGGGAAACAGCCAAAGCCCAAAGAAAAGACCACCAATACCCCAAGCATTTGAAATTATATTTTGAAAAACCTGAATTAGTAACACTTTGTCTTCCATAGCACCAATATCAGAATTGGCAACACCTATGGCAGAGGCTATTGAAATTGCACTTATCATAATGGCTAAAGCATTCACCATACCCCATATACCAAGAGTCCAAGCTTCCCACTCATATTTACCTTTAAATAATTTATAAAACCAAACCGCGGTAAGTGCCTGAGATATTACGATTGTAAACTCTAAGAGCAACCTAATTCTTGCGGTAGATTCTGATTCCACTAAATTCGTTAGCGTTTGTTCAGGATTACCAGACACAAATATTTGAGAATGAAAGACCATAAAACCCAAAATTCCTGAAATGGCCATCATTAAATACCACACGCCAGTTATTCTTGCAGTTTTGACCAATTGCTTTTGTTCTTTAGCTACGCTCATATTTATTTACTTTTAGTAATTGATACTAAATTTGACGATGTAACAGAGTAATTGTTACAGTTTTGGTCAATAATACAAAACTGCCTCGTGTAAGATTCCGTGGCGTGTTTCAGTATCTAGATTAGCAAATACAGACCAAATCTGCCCTGCTTGTAGACAAATAGAAAATCCTCATAGGGAAAGTACTTAAATATAACTGTTTTCCTTAAAACCCTATAAAATACTGTAGTGTTTATATACAAAGGTAATTTACTACGGGGTGTTAGTATTACCCTGTTGTTTTAGAGGTATATACCAAGGCTTTGGAACTGCCCAATTGCACGTCTTTTATGGTGCCGGCCCCTTCAAAATGTATGGCGACACCCCTAATTTTTTCCGTCATACCCTTGGTCTCCATCTCAAAGGCGGTTTGCCCGTTTACCATAATTTGAAATGTACCGTCTTTCGCCGTGCAGTTAAACGTCACAAAATCTGTAAAATCCACCCCCAGACCAGAGAGGTCGTTCTTTTTACCTTCTATATATTCACCAAAGGCCATGATGTCCAAATTGGCGGAACATCCTTTTTTTGCAAAAGGAATGCCTATGGCACCACCATCATATAAAACAAAAAGCTTTGCCCATCGGCAGCCGGTGACCCCATTTTCAAAAGTGTTTTGTAATTGTAGGGAGAGTTGAAAATCGTCTGTATAGAATTCCCCAAAATCCTGTACCAAATACATACTTGCCTTTACTTCGGTTGTTCGCGGGTCCAAATGATAGTCGGCCACCTGTTCCGCAGAAATCGCAATCCGGTCTTCATTTTTTATATCGGCCACATCCAAATACATAGGGATGGAATCCTGCTCTAGGGTACCCAACCAACCTTTAGTTTGTATAAATACCGTATGTTCTTTAACAATAGTGCTATCTACCACCAACTTCGCATTAAAAAATCCGGGATGGTAATAGATACTGGTAGCAATACTATCCTCTTTTTGAACGGTTATACGCTTACGGTTATCCCAATCTTGTTGTATCTCTATTAGGGCTCCATCGGCCGCTGCAGCGGCATTGTACTCAAATACCACCGAATTGGGGATATTCTTGCTTACCGCCCTACTTGTAAAGCTAAAGGCATCTGCATGTATCGTTTCGACAGTAATAGGTTCTTCAGATTCTTTAGGTATCGTTGGCCAGCAAAATGTCAAAACCGCCACTGCCAAGGCCAATAGGCCTATTACTATTGGATATCCTAATTTCCGTGTACTTTTTTCAGTGGAGGCTACAGTTTCGGGAACTTTACCCGTATTTACATAATGACGCCAGTTTTCATAACCCACAAATTCCGAAAGAATATCCAAGGTTACAGAACTGGGATTGGCAATGCGCTCTGCACGCCCCCAAATTCTTTTTAAGGTGGTTACACTCAGTCGTTTTTTGGTATGTTCAAGTATGCGCTCACTTAATTCTTCAAAATCCTTATTGCTCCAATTTTCACCGCTGCCCCAGCCCAACTGAGTTTCTATCTGCCCTACCAAATGGTCTATCATATGTTCTTTAGATGTGTCCATAAATCTCAAAAAGAGCCAAGTGTATTTTGTGTTTTGAACAAGATTAAACAAGATTGAACAGGTTGAACAAGGCTTCAAAAGTGTAATGACTTATACATTTACCCTAATCAAATGTAATCTTTAATCATAAATCAAACAAAAATGAACATGTTACTCAAAAAACGATTGCTTGTCCTGTTTATGGTAAGCTGCAGTCTAGTAAGCATTGCACAACGAAAAAACAAAAATCCAGAAAAAACACTGAAATTCCCCATGACGGAAAAAAATTGGAACCCAGTCACCAAAAACGTGGAATTCACTACCTACAAAGGCACAGAGGTTGCCCAAAGTAGTGATGGTAATGGCTTTGGCATCATGCTAAAAGACTACGAATTCATCAATGGTACTATTGAGTATGATGTTGAACTAAAAGGGCAGGGATTCCCGGGCATTAATTTTAGGACCAGCAAAGACACAACCAATTCAGAAATTTTCTATTTACGGCATTTTGGAAAACCGCAACCACTACTTAGAACCACTATGCAATATGCTGCAATCATAGACGAAGTGAATTTATGGGATCTTACCGATGAGTACCAGGCTGCAGCAACCTTAAAAGAAAATTCATGGAACCACATAAAATTGGTGATACATGGTAAACAAATGAAGGTGTATGTGAATGATATGAGCAAGCCGGCCTTGCTAGTGCCGTCTCTTGAAGGAGTTACTAATTCTGGGGGAATTGGTTTATCAGGAAATGTTATCTATGCAAATATGGTTGTAAAACCAAATGCTACAGAAGATTTACCTGCCATAGCTGGTTACAAACCCACCGACAACGACCCTTACTACTTGCGTAATTGGAAGGTGACCACTCCACAGGACTTGCCATTTGGAAAGGATATATTAATGGGCATAGGGCGTAATCCCGGTGTGACCGTAGACCCCCAATATTTAGATAGCACTGCGGTCTGGACACCGGTGACTTCAAAATACCGTGGCGTGGTAAATTTAACCTACGATTTTGGAGGCACCAAAAATGGCAAAAGACGTTTGGTATGGTTAAAAACGACTATCAATTCAGAAAAACAACAAGAAAAACTGCTAAGATTAGGCTTTAGCGATGAAGTTTGGGTGTTTATAAATGGACAGCCCCTACATTTTGACAGGAACTATTATGGTTCCCCAGGAATGAAAGAACCTATCGGAAGGGCCTCTCTTAACAATACCGCTTTTGAGGTGCCTTTTAAAAAAGGGAATAATGAAATCTTAATTGGCCTGAGTAATTATTTTTACGGCTGGGGAATTATTGCCCGATTCGATGAAATGAATGGTTTAAGCCTAGAATAAAAAACAAGGGAAAAGGCTGAGAGTAATCCTTAACCTCAGCCTTTTTAAATTTATGCACCTATTATTTTAGTGATCTAAAGCCTGCTTGATATCCGCAATAATATCATCTATATGTTCCAGTCCTACAGAGATACGTACCATACCTTCGCTTATACCACTAGCAGCGCGTTCTTCTACTGATAATTTGCTATGCGTTGTAGATGCCGGATGGGTTACTATACTTCTAGAATCTCCCAAATTTGCGGATAAAGACAATAGTTGAATACCATCGAAGAATTGTCTTCCGGCCTCCAAACCGCCTTTGACCTCAAAAGCCACAACACAACCCCCAGCTTTCATTTGTTTTTTGGCTACTATATACTTTGGGTGCGATTTTAAGAACGGGTATTTTACCCAATTTACTTTTTCATGCACTTCCAAGAACTCAGCCAATTTCAATGCATTTTCACAATGCCTATCTACCCGTATGGCCAGCGTCTCCAAACTTTTACTCAATACCCAAGCATTAAACGGTGACAATGCCGGACCGGTAATCCTGGAAAAACGGTAAACTTTTTCTATCAGTTCGGTAGTACCAACAGTAATTCCTGCCAGTACCCTACCCTGGCCGTCCATTAACTTGGTGCCGGAATGGATGACCAAATCCGCACCAAATTGTATGGGTTGCTGCAAATAAGGAGAGGCAAAACAGTTATCTACTACTAAAAGTAGATTATGCTTTTTGGCTATTTTTCCCAATTCCTCTAAATCCAAAATGTCCACACCCGGGTTGGTGGGCGATTCGGCATAAATAAGCTTTGTTTGGGGAGTGATCAATCCTTCAATGGCTTCTAGGTCATTGATATCGAAGTAACTGTGTGAGATGTTCCATTTTGGGAAAAAGTTATTGAACAATGAATGTGTGGAACCAAAAATACTTTGTGCAGAAACCACATGGTCGCCACTATCTAACAAGGCCGCCAAAGTAGAAAAAACAGCTGCCATACCAGAAGCAAAGGCAAAACCGGCCTCGGCACCTTCCATCTGGCATACCTTTTCTACAAATTCATTATTGTTAGGATTAGAATATCTTGAATAGATATTCCGTTCCTTCTCCTCCGCAAAAGAAGCGCGCATATCCTCCGCATCCTCAAAAACAAAACTTGAGGTTAAATACAAGGGCACGGAATGCTCTAGATTTTCCGTACGTTTTAGTTGTGTTCGTATGGCGTTGGTTTCGAATTTCTTTTTCATTTTAAATTTTTTCAGCTATTCGTAATATATCTCCAAAAACACCTCTTGCCGTTACTGCGGCACCAGCGCCGGCACCTTGTATTACCAATGGATTTTCACCATAGGACTCCGTATAGATCTCAATAATGGAATCGGAGCCTTTTACCTGCCCCAAGGCACTTTCTTTGGGTACGGATATCAACTGAACATCCAAAATACCCTTTTCCTTTTGCAAATCGCCATGTAAATCGCCCACATAACGCAATACATGGTTTGGCTTTTGGTTTTTCTTAATTTCGTTGAACTTATCATCCAAAACTTCTAGATTATCCATAAAGAAATCTACATCGCCTTTTGCTAAAGTAGACGGTATCAGATTTTCGATATTGATATCTGAAAATTCATTGCTTAAATCCAATTCCCGGGCCAATATCAACAATTTACGGCCTACATCATTACCTGATAAATCTTCTCTGGGGTCTGGCTCTGTAAATCCTTGTCTTTTGGCATCTTTTAAAATAGATGAGAAAGACGTGTCTACCTCTGAAAATGTATTAAATATATAACTCAACGAACCAGAAAACACCCCTTTTATCCTGGTGATATTCTCTCCTGATAAATGCAGAAGTTTTATCGTATCTATCAATGGAAGTCCAGCGCCCACATTGGTTTCGTACAAATACTGCTTTTGTTTTTTATCCAATTCCTCACGGAGTAATTGATAGTAATCAAACCCTAAGGTATTCGCTATCTTATTGGAAGAAACCACATCGAAACCGTTCTCTACAAAATCAAAATAATGTGCTACAAAATCTTGGCTTGCCGTATTATCAATAATAATCAAATTTTCCAAATGGTTGTTTTTAGCGAACTCTATGATATCCAAAATTTCATAGGATTTTCCTTTTCGCTGGATATCGGTCTTCCAGTTGCCTGTAACACCTTTGGCATTTAACAATGCCTTACGTGAATTGGCAATGGCGAACACCCTTAAATCTATGCTCTTTCTATCTTCAATACTTTTGGAAGATTTTAGAATCTGGTCTATCAATGTACCGCCAACATTTCCGTGTCCAAAAATAGCCAGATTCACTTTTCTACTGATACCGAAAATTTGACCGTGCATTACATTTAACGCCTTGGTCAAATCTATTTTTTTCACCACCAAACTCACATTTTTACCTGATACGGTATTATTGAACAGCAAAGGCACAATTTGGTTTTGTATCAAGGCATTGAAGGGTTTATGGAAGGTGCTTAAATCCTGACCTACAATGGATATTACGGACACATCCGAAACTACGGTAATCATATTAATATCCTTGGACTGAAAATCGCTGGTGAACTCATTGTCTAACGCCCGTTTTGCCCTATCTGCCTTATCACGTTTTACCACTAGACCAATGCCCCTTTCAGAAGATCCTTGGGAAATAATGCTGACACTGATATTAATGGCCTCCAAGGTCTTAAATATACGCGCATCTATCCCTACTTTGCCCAAAAGGCCCCTGCCTTCAAGGTTGATTAGCGCAACATCCTCTATTACGGAAATAGATTTAATACCTTCCTTACTAGACTTTGCACTGATCAAAGTACCTTCATTATCGTTATTGTAGGTATTTAAAATACGTAACGGAATATTCTTTTCTATTAAAGGAATTATGGTTTTGGCATGTAAGATCGTGGCTCCAAAATTGGCCAACTCATTGGCCTCTGCATAAGACAAATGGGAAATACGCTTTGCTTCTGGAACATAATCTGGATTTGCGGTGAAAATCCCATCTACATGGGTATAGTTCTGTAATTCCTCCGCATCCAAAAAATTGGCTAATAAAGCAGCTGAATAATTACTCCCGTTCCTTCCCAAGGTAGTGGTTTCCCCTGCTTCTGTAGAAGCAATAAAACCAGTTAAAATAGGTACGGTATCTTTTGGTAATTCCGCAAACTTTCTCAATACATTTTCCTTGGACTCGTGCTCCAGTACTTTAGCATCGCCAAAGGTATTATCGGTCTTTATCAATTCCCGGGAGTCTAGCAATTTGGCACTAAGACCCTTACCAATCAATAACTTAGTAACGAGCTTGGCAGATATCAACTCCCCATGTGCCAATACCTCATCCTTAATCTTCGTACTATAATCCCCTAAAAGGGAAACACCTTCATACAACTTCGCCAATTTCTTAAACTCACTGGAGAGGTTTACATTGCCATAAGTATGTTGCTGGTATTTTTCCAAGGCTTCAAAATCTTCTTGATAGGGTAAGCCTTTTGCAGCTTTATCCAGCATTGCCTCTAACTGGTCCGTAGCTTTTTCCCTTGCAGAAAGTACCACCGCTATGTTTTCACCAGCCTCTTTCTTAGAAACTATGACATCTAAGACATGTTCCAGTCCCTCACCGTTACTCAAGGATTTACCCCCAAATTTGAGCACTTTCAACTTACCCGCTTTTCCAGTAGCATTAAAAATGGTATTCAAGAGTTTTTCCATCTGTTCAAACTCAATCAAAAAAGCATCATGCCCATGTAAGGATTGTACTTCACCATAGGTAACATTGCTATTCGCCTGAGCCAATTGCTTAAAGGTATCCTTGTTTTCCTTCGCAGTAAAGAACAGATCAGAATCTACCCCGATAATATGGATATTGGTATCGCTGTTTTGTAGGTTGATGAATTTCTCGGGGCCATTTCGGGTCACATCAATAGTCTTCAGCAATTGGTTCATTAATTTATAGGCCGATAACTGAAAACGTTCCTGCAACTTTTTGCCATGGTGCATTAACCAGCTTTCCACATTAAACACCTGAAGCTCCTCATTGGTACTACGCTTAAAACGGTCCTTGAAAGATTCCGGAGTTCTATAACACAACATGGCATGCATGCGGGCATCATGAACAGGCTGTTTAGAATTTACCAAGAATTGCTCCTGGATCTGACAGTTGGCAATTAACCAATCTGTAGATTTCCAATCCGAAGCCACCGGTATCAAATGTTCCGTAATATCCGGCTTATTTGCTGCCATTTCCCAAGCAATACCACCGCCCAAAGAACCACCGATGATGGCGTAAAGTCTTGTAATGGATAATTTCTCCAAGCCCAACAAGAAGATATTCGCCATATCCCCAGCTACAAAATCCTTGTAATTGTCAATGACAAACTTATCATGGCCGTTCCCAGGTATATTGAAGGATAGCACCGTATATTTCCGGGTATCGATGCATTTACCTTCACCAATTAGGGCAGACCACCAACCATCTTTTCCTGTTACGTTAGAACTCCCTGTCAACGCGTGATTGACCAGCACTATGGGAGCGGTGTGTAATTTTGCCCCAAAGAGTTGGTAGGATAGTTCTATATTTTGGCTTACACCACTAATGGTGGTATAATTTGGTATGTGTAAATGATGCAGCATATTCTACTAAATGAAAACTGTATGTAAATGAGTGGAATCCACACTATAAGATACGAATTCCACTATTTTATTCTTATTAAATGCAACCAATTATATCGCTGCAAATGCTTTTTCCAAGTCGGACTTTAAATCCTCTATATCTTCCAAACCAACAGAAAGTCTAATTAAATCCGCACCTACACCCGCACTTTCTTGTTGCTCTTCCGTTAGCTGTTGGTGCGTGGTACTCGCCGGGTGAATGATCAAGGATTTTGTATCCCCAATATTGGCCAACAAAGAGAATATCTCGGTAGCATCGGTAAGTTTTTTAGCAGCCTCAAAACCACCTTTTACACCGAAGGTTACCAAACCACTTTGCCCTTTTGGCAAGTATTCCTTTGCCAAATCATAATACTTGCTGCTTTTTAAACCTGGATAGTTTACCCAAGCTACCTCATCCCTACCTTCTAACCAAGAGGCCAATTCCAAAGCGTTGGCACTATGTTGTTTAATACGTACTGGTAAGGTCTCCAAACCTTGGATAATCTGAAATGCGTTAAATGGACTCAAAGCGCCACCAAAATCACGTAGACCTTCTAAAATTAATTTAAAGGTAAAGGCGGCAGCTCCTAAGGCCTCGCTATATACTAAGCCATGATATCCTGCAGAAGGCTCTGTGAATTCTGGGAATTTTCCGTTAGCCCAATCAAAAGTACCAGCATCAATAATAGCACCACCTAATGATGTTCCCTGTCCGCCAATATACTTTGTAAGTGAATGAATCACCAAGTTAGCCCCATGTTCGATTGGGTTCAACAATGCTGGTGTAGCTACTGTGTTGTCAACGATAAATGGTACTTGTGCCGCTTTGGCCTCTTTGGATATTCCCTTTAAATCCAACACATCTAATTTTGGATTCCCTAAAGACTCCACAAAAAATGCCCTTGTATTATCTTTTACTGCCTTTGAAAAATTTTCTGGATCGGAAGCATCTACAAAAGTAGTTGTAATCCCCATTCTTGGTAAGGTAACATTCAATAAATTAAACGTTCCACCATACAAGCTACTAGATGCCACAATATGGTCCCCTGCTCTTAACAAAGTTAACAGTCCAGTAGAAATTGCGGATGTTCCCGAAGCAAAAACTACGGCACCTACTCCACCTTCGACAGCGGCCAAACGATCTTGTAGAATTTGGTTGGTTGGATTATTTAATCTTGTATAAATAAAACCTAGTTCTCCTAGAGAAAATAAGTTGGCAGCATGCTCCGTATCATTAAAGACATATGAGGATGTCTGATAAATAGGTACGGCCCTCGTACCTCCAGTTTGCGTTGTGTCATGCCCAGCATGTAAAGCGTTTGTTGCTAATTTTTGATCACTCATGATTTCGTTTTTTAATAGTTATGCCCTTTACCGAAGATAAAGGCGTTAAAAAATAATTAAAAAAGCCAAACCCATGCCAGCTGACCGTGTGGCAAGGTAAAATCAAAAAGCTATAAGAAAGAAATCGAAAATATCGATGACTGTTATCCTTCCCCTAAGGGTAGAATGTAGCACCTTCTTTGCATGGAACAAAGGGTTGCTAAGGTTTCAAAGGGTCTAATCCCTCCACCTTTCTTGATAACTATTCAATATGTGTTTGAACTTGTGGCTACAAATATAAGGTCTCAACAATTGAAAAACCTAACCTTTTGTGAAAAAATATTTTAATCTAATAATATCCTTTGTATTTGTTATAATACTACCAAATCACCTATAATTTACCGCTACTTTCATATAGCTCAATATATTTTTGGTCTTGCTCAGGGGAGTCTTTGTAATACTTGCGTAGTTCTATTAAGTCTTTCTTTAAGTTTTCGACCGTTCCGGCATAGGCTGGATCATGGTACACATTATTCATTTCATTAGGGTCGTTTAACCTATCATAAAGCTCCCATTCGTCCACATCATAATAAAAATGCACCAGTTTAAACTCTTTATTTACCAGACCGTAATGGCGTTTTACCATATGTACCGATGGATATTCATAATATTGATAATACACGGCATCACGTGTCCATTCTTTTTTATTTCCTTTCAATAACGGGATTAAACTTTCACCTTGCATATCACTCGGCGGTTGAATACCTGCGGCTTCTAACATGGTCTGAGCAAAATCTAAATTCTGTACCATTTCATTTTCTACAGAACCGGGCTTCACCACATCTGGCCATCTCACCAATAATGGTGTCTTAAACGATTCATCATAAATAAAACGCTTGTCAAACCATCCGTGCTCGCCCAAATAAAAACCTTGGTCCGATGTGTATATAACGATTGTATTTTCTGCCAATCCACTTTTATCCAAATAATCTAGCAATCTGCCTACATTATCATCCACCGAGGAAATACTACCCAAATAATCTTGCATATAGCGTTGATACTTCCACTTCATTTTCTCGGTATCGGTCATTTTAGGCCAATTTTCAAAGAAGAAGTCATTTATGGAATCCAAAACAGGATCATATTGCGCCTTTTGTTCTGGCGTAGCCCTATTATATGGACCATAAAAACCATTGGGATATTCCTCTACCACCGGTGACACCTTACCCTCCATTTTCGCCAAGGTCTCTGGACGTATTTTGCTGTCATGGCCATACATCATATGCTGCAGTAAATTCATTTCTGCCGTTTTAGCAGCCGTACCCCTATTTTGGTAATCATCAAAAAGTGTGGCAGGCTCTGGAAAGGTTTTTTTGGTAAATTCCTTGAACTTATCCGGCCTTGGCCACCATGGCCTATGGGGTGCCTTGTGCAAATACATCATCATAAAAGGCTCTTCCGAAGTTCCTTCTTTCTTTAACCAATCCAAAGAAACATCGGTTATGATATCCGTTGCATAGCCTTGTTTTCTTATGGTATCCCCATTAGTTACAATAAAGTCTGGGTTAATATAATTCCCTTGACCCGGTAGAATCATAAATTCATCTACCCCTTTTGGATTATTGCCAAAATGCAGCTTCCCGAACATGGCCGTCTTATACCCATTTTTCTTAAAAATCTGTGGAAAGGTTACCTGGGTGGTGTCAAAAGGAAAGTGATTGTCAATTTTTCCGTTGATATGCGTGTGTTTTCCTGTAAGGATTGTTGCCCTTGATGGTGCACAAATGGAGTTGGTAACACTCGCATTCGTAAACAACATACCCTCTTTTGCCAATCGGTCAATATTTGGCGTCTGTATCAATTTATCATCGTAGGCACTTATGGCCTGGTACGCATGATCATCCGACATGATGAAAATAATATTTGGCCTATCCTTTTTTCCTTTTTGTGCTTCGCCGTTGAGTGGAAAGAGAAATAAAAATCCTACCGTTACTATTATTAGTTTTCTCATTATTTTAAGTTGTTAGGTACTTTGGTTATACATTACGATTTACAAATCGCTCCCTAAAATAGAAAACTCAATATTGGAATCTGTAAACACCGTGTGCTCTTGGGTTTTAAAATCGGATTCGTCTGCCTTAAAAATATTCTCCACATAGGTCTGCGGATTCAAATCTATAAGCGGAAACCATGTGCTCTGAATCTGCACTTGAAGCCTATGCCCCTTTTTGATGGTATGGAAAACATCCTGTAATTTAATAGTCACCTCTGTTTTTTCATTGGGAACGAAAGGTTCTGGATTGGAAAAGCTATTTCTGAACCTTCCACGAAGCACCTCACTACGAACCATTAAATGGTAATTGCTCATTTTCAAATGGTCTTGCATCTCTTCATTGGTTTCTGCATCTGAAGGGTGTACATCTATGATCTTTACAATCCAGTCGGCTGCAGTACCCGTGGTAGCCACATTAAGATTGGCAATTATATCACCTGCCAGTGTTAAGTCTTCTTCCAACACCGCGGTTTCAAAGACCAATACGTCTGATCGTCTTGCGGCAAATCGCTGATCATCCGTCATATATTTTCTTGGTGTAAAAACCGATTTTATATCCTCAGAATAGGGAACTGGCTTTTTAACATTACTAACAAACTTTACGGCTTCCACAGATTTCTTTTCCGGAGTCAGCTCTTGATCTGGAGACAAATACATTGCCTTTTTTTCTACTCTTTTAGGTGGCCAAGCATCATATTGTTTCCATTCTTTTTTGCCGGAATCAAAAACATAGGCTTCAGGAAGGCCGCTATCATTACTTCCATCTCCCTTTAAAAAATGATTGAAGAATTTTGTCTCTATCTCTTCTTGAAAAAATTCTGATATGGAATCTCCAAAGTAATAATTCCCAACCAGGTTTCGCCCATTTCTTCTTGCCCAACGACCATGGTCCCACGGTCCAAATACCATGGTATTGTAACCCTTGGTATGCTTTTCTATGTTTTTATAGGTTTCTAAAGGCCCGTATAAATCCTCGGCATCAAACCATCCCCCAACTACCATAGTAGCTACATGGGATTTTGATTTGTCTAAATGTTGGATTAATCCTCTACTTTGCCATAGTTCATCGTAATTGGGATGTTCCTTAAGTTCATTCCAGAAAAAATCATCAGTTTTACCATCCATTGCCATTCTTGGGGAATCACCAGTTTCATATTCAAAGAAATAATCCAAGTTTTTCAAGGGTCCGGCATCTAAAAAGAACTGGTATTGATCTTCTGTTTTAAGATCGGGCAAACTATACCAAGCAGTATCTATAGGTTGATCGCCATTGGGTCTTGGTGTACCAAATAAAGAGGTAGCCCTAAAATAACTTAATAAATAGGCGCCATTATGGTGAAAATCATCAAAAAAGAAGTCCCCAATACTGGCTTGCGGCGATGATGCTTTTAAGGCAGGGTGGGCATCTATAGTAGCGTAAGTAGCATAATAGCCAGGGTACGAAATTCCCCAGACACCAACATTTCCATTAGTATGCTCCACATTGTTCACCAACCAATCTATGGTATCATACGTATCGGTGCTTTCATCGACATCCTTGTCCGATGTTTTGTTTGGAATATAGGCCCTCATATTTTCATAGTGCCCCTCACTAAGCCATCTACCCCGTACATCTTGGTAGACCACAATATTACCTTCTTGCATTAAATGAATGTTGGGCCCTATTTTTTCCTTGAACTTGCCTTCCCCATATGGTCTGGAGCTATAAGGTGTTCTCTGCATAAGAATGGGGTATTCTTTAGAGGTATCTTTAGGTGTGTAAATGGTTGTATGCAACTTAACACCATCCCTCATTTCAATATCTACTTCCTGTTTGGTATAATTTTCGGCTACATAGGTTTTGGAAACTTCATCCTTGACAACTTTAGTTGTTTTTCTACATGAAAAGGCAAACAACATTAAGGTGGCTAACACTACTGATACTCTAAAACTGCTTTTTGGCATAGTATTTTATTTATATGCTAAAGCTAAGAAAGATCGGTAAGTCCTAAAAATAAAAAAGGAACCCAATATGGATTCCTTGATTCTTATATTTTATAACAATTAAAGGTCAAAAGCAGATTTTACCTCATCTACCATATCCAATTTTTCCCAAGTAAAAAGCTCTACTTCTTTCTCAATCCTACCGTTATAAGGAGATTCAAACACTTTAGTCTCTGTTCTAGATTCCCTTCCCATGTGACCATAAGCAGCGGTTTCGAAGTAAATCGGGTTTCTAAGCTTTAGGCGTTCTTCAATGGCAAATGGTCGCATATCAAACAACTTTCCAACGATTTTTGCAATCTCACCATCATTTAAAGCTACTTTGGAAGTACCGTAGGTATCCACAAAAATAGAAGTAGGTTCCACTACGCCAATGGCATAACTTACTTGTACCAATATTTCATTGGCCACACCTGCCGCAACTAGATTCTTGGCAATATGCCTTGCGGCATATGCAGCACTTCTATCTACCTTACTTGGGTCTTTACCACTAAAGGCACCACCACCATGCGCTCCTTTGCCACCATAGGTGTCTACAATAATCTTTCTTCCCGTTAAACCACTATCTCCGTGTGGACCTCCAATTACGAACTTACCGGTTGGATTTATATGATACTTAATTTGGTCGTTAAATAGTTTTTGGGTCTTTGCTGGCAATTGCGCCTTTACCCGAGGAATCAAAATTGAAATGATATCCTCCTTTATTTTCTTTAACATTACCTCATCTACACTATCAAAAGCATCATGCTGCGTAGAAATCACAATGGTATCTATACGTTGTGGTAGGTTATCATCGGAATATTCTATGGTTACCTGTGCTTTAGCATCTGGCCTTAAATAGGTTATCTCCTTGCCCTCCCTGCGAAGTTCTGCCAACGTATATAGTATTCTATGGGAAATATCCAGTGCCAAAGGCATGTAGTTTTCCGTCTCTTTTGTGGCATATCCAAACATCATACCTTGATCACCGGCACCTTGCTCTTCCTTTGCACCCCTGTCTACACCTTGGTTAATATCTTGTGATTGCTCGTGAATCAATGAAATAACCCCACAAGAATCACCACTAAACTGATACTCACCTTTAGTATATCCAATTTTGTTAATAACGTCCCTAGCAATATTTTGAACGTCTAAATATGTGTTACTTTTTACTTCCCCTGCCAAAACCACTTGCCCTGTAGTCACCAATGTTTCGCAAGCAACTTTACTCTCAGGGTCAAAAGCCAAAAAATAGTCCAATAATGCATCACTAATTTGATCCGCAACTTTATCTGGGTGTCCTTCACTAACAGATTCTGATGTAAATAAATACGCCATTACAATTTTTATATTTTAATGAAGGATTGATGAAAAATGAAAAGAGTTGCGTAATTCACTCGGAGAGCAATCGAACCTAAGTCCGTCACAAACTGCTTTAGCATTTTTAACGAGGTTGCAATCAGTCAAATCCTTCCTCTATTATATTTATGCAAAAGTATAAAAATAGTTTGTTTTAAAAGTGAATACCGCCCTTTTTAACTAGAAAGGCAGCTTTAGTCTATACCAATGAAATAATACTCTCATTTCATCTACTATTTTTCATAGAACTTAATATACTTTGTATATTGTGCATTACAATTTTTTCAAATGCCTAACCATTAAACTTTTATTTAAATGCATATTGCGGTAGCCGGAAATATTGGTGCTGGAAAAACAACACTGACAAAATTATTAGCCAAACACTATAATTGGGAAGCACATTTTGAAGATGTGGTAGACAACCCTTATCTGGATGATTTCTACAATCAGATGGAGCGATGGAGCTTTAACCTCCAAATTTACTTTTTAAATAGTAGGTACCGTCAAATTCTCAACATTAGGGAAAGTGGTAAAAATGTTATCCAGGATAGGACCATTTACGAGGATGCACATATTTTCGCACCCAACTTACATGCCATGGGCTTGATGACGAATAGAGATTTTAAAAACTATTCAAGCTTATTTGAATTGATGGAAAGTCTTATAGAACCGCCCGAAGTATTGATTTACCTTAGAAGCTCTATTCCAAACTTGGTAAAACAAATCCACAAACGTGGCCGTGATTACGAAAACACCATTTCCATAGACTATTTAAGCAGATTAAATGAACGCTATGAAGCTTGGGTACATGGTTACGAAAAAGGAAATTTGTTGGTAATCGATGTTGATGAATTAGATTTTGTTGATAACCCTGAAGATCTAGGTAGAATCATTAACAAAATAGATGCAGAAATCCACGGTCTATTTTAAACATATTATTTAAATAAAACCATGCTCTTTTGCATGTGCTATGGCCTCCGATGTTTTGCCAACTATCAAATAAGGAATCTCGGTAAAATTTGTAAATAGGCTCGCGACCCTTTTCATACGTTTACTATCCGTTACGCTCCTTAGATATATGGCCTTAACCTGATTTGGAAACTTTCTCGAAATATCTAAATAAATATCGGCATCCTTCTCACCACTATCGCCAATAAGTATAAAAGACAGGTGTGGGTAGGTATTTAAAATATTTGAGATCTCCCTTTGTTTTTGAGGCCTGTCGTCTTCATTTTTTCTGCGACGAAAGCTAGACATGCTCCTTAAAAGAATAGGCCCTTTTGGAAAGGAGTTCGTTTTTAGAAATAATTCCAAATAGCGATATAAGTTCCAA
>CBFIGW010000052.1:0-19240 GCA_965662155.1 Maribacter sp.
TATATTTTTAATGTCGCTAAATTGAAAATTATGCGATAACGAAATATTCAAATTTCGTTTTGTGTAAATCAATCAACCAAACGGTAATAATGAAACTAAAATATTTAGCTATAATTGGCCTTGTTTTTTTGATTGTCAATCAATTAATGCTTTTAGCGGGAAATGAATTTATTCAAAATCAACAACCTGTTGATTATGCACATTGGTTATTGCTAATTGGAGCATTATTATGTTTATCCGTAAACTATATTTTTTCAAATAATATTTTTGGCAACCTAGCAACAATTTTGACTTCTTTAGGTATAGTTGCTTTAATTGGACAAGCTACTATAGATTTTTTATGGTGGAGCTATGGAACTGATTTTGAAGGAATGAACAAATTAACAAGCCAAATAATGGAAAGCCCATCAATTCGAATTCCCTTTTTGACTATAGGACCAGCTTTATTTTATTTAGGGCTATTGGTTCACACGAATAAATTCATAAAAACACATGTCTTATGGACCTTCTTGGTACTTATTGGCGTAATTGGGATTGGTTTGGGTGCGTTTGCCTTTCACAGTAGAATGCTTATAGTGATTGGCCATATACTATTGGCTATTGGAATTATAGTGCTGATTAAAAAGAAGACATCGAACTTCAACCTCCAATAGATTAAGTATTTCCATAAAAAGGTTTGAACTATACCATCAATGTAGCATTCTATTTCATACAAAGAAAAACACAGCGTTAATTTCAAAAGCTTTATTTGTTCCAATTAAAAAATACATTGCTAATGTGACAAAAGTCACATTACATTTTAAACTCCTATCGTACATTTACGATAAGGAGTATGAAAAGGAGTTTAGAGCAAATAGAGTATAAAGAAGGCACTGAAGCACTGGCCAGGTTTGCCAAGGCTTTGGGACATCCAACAAGAATAGCCATTTTAAAGCATCTGGAAAATCAATCCTGTTGTTTTACGGGAGATTTGGTTGATGTATTGCCCATTGCGCAATCCACGGTTTCACAGCATTTAAAGGAATTGAAAAATGCAGGTTTAATTCAAGGTGAATTAAAACCACCAAAAATAAAGTATTGTATCAACAAGGAAAATTGGAAGATTGCAAAATCTTTATTCCAACAATTTTTTGATTGATATTTTTTATCCTCTTATCGCCTATTGGCGATAAACAAAATAATAAGTTATGAGTAAAATAATTAAAATTTTAGGTACGGGATGTCCAAAGTGCCAATCAATGACCCGTGTAGTTAAAGAGGTAGTTTCATTAAATACTATTGATGCTACTGTTGAAAAAGTAGAGGACATTATGGAGATTATGAACTACAATGTAATGGTTACACCCGCTCTAGTCATAGACGATGTGATTTCAATAAAAGGTAGAGTACCTTCAAAAGATGAAGTATTGGCTCTTTTACAATAAATAAATAGCAATTATGATGTACCAAATAAAAGCTTCATCTATTTCTAACCAAGATGCATTTGTTCTTATAAAGAAATCGCATATAGATTTTGGTACAACTTTAAAGACTGCTGAAACATTGCCTAATCCTGCGGAATTATTTTTGGGTTCTTTTGCCTCCTGTATACTTAAAAATGTTGAACGCTTTTCAGATATGATGAGGTTTACCTATTCAAAAGCTACCATTGAAGTCAATGCCGAGCGTCTAGAAAATCCACCGAGAATGGAAAACATAAGTTATTTGTTGACGATTTATAGCCATGATACAAAATTGAATAGCGCTTTACTGAAAAAAAACATTGAAAAGTTCGGAACCATTTACAATACCGTAAAACTGTCTTGTTCAATTTCAGGTGTTATCAAGGTGGTAGAAAATGTTTGATTGGGTGCAGCACATAGCGGATTGGTTGGTCTATGATGTATTTAACTTAAGCAGAGGGCAACATTTGGCAGCGGCTTTAAATTTCTTTATCTACGACACAACAAAGATTTTAATCCTACTCTTTGTGGTTATATTTTTTATGGGAATAGTGAACAGCTACTTTCCCATAGATAAGGTTAAAAATTATTTATCAAGACATAAATTATACGGTTTGGAATACTTTATGGCAAGTCTATTTGGCGTGGTAACACCATTCTGTTCTTGTTCATCGGTTCCTTTGTTCATTGGTTTTGTAAGAGGCGGAATACCGTTAGGGGTCACCTTTTCGTTTTTAATTACTTCGCCTTTGGTCAATGAAGTGGCCATTGGACTTTTTGTTGGCTTGTTCGGTATTAAAACCACCATTATTTATATCATCAGTGGCGTGTTATTGGGTACCATTTCCGGTGTAATCCTTCAAAAATTAAAATTGGAAGCCTTGCTAACACCTTGGGTCAAAGAAGTGTTGGAAAATGCTCAGAGGGAGCAAGATAAATTTGTAGCAGAACACTTGAGCTTTAAACAACGCTTGCCAATAATTTGGGCCGAAGTCTTGAGGATTCTTAAAGGTATCATTCCCTATGTTATAGTAGGAATTGCAATTGGCGGACTAATGCACGGATATATTCCAGAAGGATTTTTTGAGAAATATATGGACAAAGACAATCTTTTTGCTGTTCCGATCGCAACGATTTTGGCGGTACCCATGTACTCTAATGCATCGGGCATACTGCCCATAGTTCAAGTTTTGGTAGCTAAGGGAATTCCAATAGGAACTGCAATCGCTTTTATGATGGGAGTTGTAGGGCTTTCGCTGCCAGAGGCTATGCTCTTAAAAAAGGTAATGACCTTAAAGCTAATCGCCATCTTTTTTGGTGTGGTTACGCTTTGTATTATCATTTCAGGGTACGTATTCAATCTAATTTTATAACTATTAAAATCAAATACATGCAACTATTAAAAATTTATAGCACACTATTCTTAATTGGCTTTATATTCTATACAGGCAACTCCCAACAACCAAGTAAGGTGTATACCGTTGGTGCCATGAAGGACATGGGCAAGACCAATTTTAAGACGCAGTTCTGGTTGGATACCATTGCTAATAAATCAGATCTTTTTGGTATGGGGCCTTATGACCGTATGAAAGGGGAAATAACCGTATTTGACGGAAAACCATTTTATGCTTCCGCTTTTGAGGAAGGCAAGACCGTAGTGGGTCAAAGTTGGGATATACGAACTCCTTTTTTTGTATATGCCAATGTTACGAAATGGAAGGCATTTCAATTCTCTTGGGATATTACTAGTGTCGAAGATATTCAAAACAAAGTGGCGACCATAGCTAAGCAAAATGGTTATAAACTAACAGAACCATTCCCATTTAAGATTACTGGAAATTTTGATGCTATCACGAATCATATTGTTACACCTAGAAGTGCTGATGTAGAAGGCTATAGAGAAGGTGTAAAGCAACAACTATTTAGCTTTAACAAAATAGAGGGTTCATTATTGGGGTTCTATTCCGAAAAACACCAAGGTATATTTACGTCCTCAAAAAGTTACGTTCATGTTCACTTTCTGAGCGATGACCAAACTTTTATGGGGCATTTGGATAAAATCACTACGGATGTTAAATCACTTACCCTTTACCTTCCTGCCATGCAAAAAGCTTACAAAACTGGGCTAAAAGTTAATGACACAGACTTCTCTAAAGGTAGGCTGGGAAACATTCAAGAGGTGGACTTGAAAGATTTGGTTAAGTTCCATGGCCATCTTTGCGATGGTTTGGTAGTTGGTCAACTGGCCTTGGAACAAGCACTTTTAAAACTCTACCCAAATGGCATTGTAGACCGTACCAATACGCGTATAGTTAGTAAACCTTCTCCATGCCTAACAGATGCCGCTATATATCTTACGGGTGGCCGTTTACAATTCAACTCCTTTTATGTGTCTGAGGATATAGACGGGTTGTTCAACTTACAACGTATCGATAATGGTAAATCCGTATCCGTATCTCTCAAAAAGAATATCAAACCAAAAGAAATAGATAATTTAGGTGCCAAAGCTGTAAAGGGCGAGTTGAGTCCGTGTGAATTAGATGGTTTAAAATCTATGGAGGATGCTTTTTCAAATAAATTGCTATCTGAAAACCCAAAAGACAACTTCACAGTGGTAGAACTTGCCGATTTTGAGTGGAATCCCACCTTGAAAAACGATTTTATAAAAACAGATATACTTAACAAAAACAAGGCAAATTGTAGTGCTAAATAAATTAGCATTACTAAGAACCTAATTCTATTTCCAATAGATGGTGTTTAATTTTTAGAGCGATAAGCTCTTAATTACATTCATAAGTTTTTAATTAAAGCAACTACTGTTCTTTTACTGAATTTAGAAAACCCTAAAATTCCAGATAATATCAATCGTTCTGATATACCAATGATGTTGAAAATGATGCAGAGGGATGAATTTACTTTACTTATAAACAGAGAATTAACTTATGTTTATTCTTATTTAAATCGTATAGAAAGAGCTAAAAAGGAATCCTATAATTTGTATATGGATATTGAAGAGTATCTAAGTCAAAAATGATAATATAACGAAAGCACACAATGGCTATAAGTAATGGCGCCGTTCTTGCCTATTTCTGAAAATCCTCACGGATTTTCAGTTTGGTGTGTTTTTGAAATATTTTTTCTTGCTGATTACTTTTGGTTATCGGATATTGGAGCAGTATATATGAATGTTTTGGCCAATATATTTGTGATTCTTTTATTTAAATTAAACTTGGAAAACTAAAGCTAGTAGTAAAAAACTTCAATTATAGTAGTTTAGGCTATACTTCGACTTTGCTCGGTACAGGCTTGTTACCGCTCGGAATTGGCCCGAATTTAAGAATTTCTATGCCGGTTTTCGAGTGGTCCTGGTTTCTGAAGGTGAGAAGGCACCGTAAATCCATGTGCTATATAAATACTTTTCGTTCATTACCGAATAGCAATAAAATATGGTGATAAAGAAAAATAACAATTTCAATGTTATAACGTAAAGTGTATCACTGCCTTATTTTGTATTTTAAAGCCAAATTTTATATGTAAAATACCAGTAAACAAGTATTTATATTATAACAATAGAAACTTAGTTACAG
Source organism: Maribacter sp. (assembly GCA_965662155.1). Taxonomy (GTDB): domain Bacteria; phylum Bacteroidota; class Bacteroidia; order Flavobacteriales; family Flavobacteriaceae; genus Maribacter. The sequence continues at coordinate 5,030 of CBFIGW010000052.1, forward strand.
CAATTTTAGCAGTTATAAATTTCATATAATAAAACGTTTAAACCAATAAAAATTTGAAGATTGTTGCTGGTTTATGAAGTGTTATTAAGTCAGCCAAATCCGATATACCAATTAAAAAATCGTTATGCCAGAGGTTACAGCAAAAAAGAATGATCAAATCGCAAATATGAACTTCGGATCAATTTATCCACATTATTTGAATAGAATAAAAAAGCATGGTAGAACCAAAGAAGAGTTAGACCAGGTTATTTTGTGGTTAACGGGATATGATCACCATAAATTGGAATTCTTTATTGCCGGTAACGGTACTTTTAAAGATTTTTTTGAAGGCGCAGACCTCCACCAAAACGCAAACAAGATAAAAGGCGTGGTGTGTGGTTATCGTATTGAAGAAATACCTGATGAATTTGCCTTATATCGTGATTGTAGACGAATGGAAAAACTAATTGATGAATTGGCCAAAGGGCGCAAAATGGAGAAAATCTTACGTGAAGAAAAAAAGTAAAAATCGGTGTATCAAATATATAAACACAATGTAAGAGATGTGCTTAAAATCAACGAATTAAACAGGTACATTAAATTAAAATTGAGTATTATTTTGCATATATTGGAAGGTTGATTACAGTTTTGGTGTACACCGATCCATGGGATTTTTTTACTATTAGATTAAAGATGAAAAAAACGATTGTAATAATAGGTTTTGGCTTTTTAATGGCCATCGTTGGGGCACAAGAACCGGTACCGGTAAAACCACGCATTATAATTAGTACGGATATTGGAGGTACTGACCCTGATGATAATCAATCAATGACACATTTATTGATGTACAGTGATCTTTTTAACATTGAAGGTCTTGTTTCGTCTCCTTCCTACGGTAATGGTAACAAAGAGGAGATTCTTCGTATGATAGATCTATATGAACAAGATCTACCCAAACTTCTTAAACACAATAAGAATCTGGAACAACCTGATCTATTACGTTCTATAACTAAACAAGGTCAACAAGGCGGCGCTCCTTTTGTGGGATACAAATCTTCAACTGAAGGATCTGAATGGATAATAAAATGTGCTAACGAAAAAAGTGATCAACCCCTTTGGGTGTTGGTTTGGGGAGGTCTGGACGATTTAGCTCAAGCCCTTCATGATTCTCCTGAGATCCAGGATAAGATTAAAGTGTACTGGATTGGTGGACCCAATAAAAAATGGAGCGCAAATAGTTATGCATATATCGTAGAGAACTTCCCTAATCTATGGTTTATAGAGGTTAATTCTAGCTATTATGGCTTCTTTTCCGATAACAATCATCCCGATAATGTAAAAAGATCAGATTATTATGATCGGTATATAGATTATGCCGGTTATTTGGGAAAGGATTTTAAAAACTACTATAACGGTGAGATAAAAATGGGAGATACACCCTCTCTTCTCTACATGATGGATGGTAACCCTAATAACCCCGTTAGAGAAAGTTGGGGTGGTAGCTTTGAAAAAATTAAGCATAGCTCCCGAATTGTGTTCAATAGACCATCCAGTTTAAAGGACACCGTGTCTTTCTGCTCAATTCTAGAATTTCATCTTCAAGGACCAAAAAGAAATATCCCACCGAACAAGATTTGTTTTTGGATGGAAGTGCCCTATGGTAAATCAGTTCAAAAATGGCCAGGTTATTATCTTGGAAATGGTGATTACGTTATTAGATATATCCCTAAAAAAGCGGAAACTTTAAACTATAAATTCACTTCTGAAATACAAGAATTAAATGGTCTAGAAGGGAGTATAGTTATTGAGAACCGTTGGCCGGGAGAAAAACATGAATCTGATTATTTACTCGGTAATAATTGGTATTCTGACAAATCCGATAAAAGCTTTTATGACGGTAAATTACAAGGTGGCAAAACAATTCAAAAATGGAGAGCCGATGTTTTAATGGATTGGGCAGAAAGATGGAGTTGGTTAAAATAAAGGCAGAGTTACCTTATAAAACCCATTTGTAGTAGGTGTTTTAGGGCAAAACCTTACGATATACCTTGTATAGATGTTCTTATGTCGTTTAAAGTTAAAAGTGAATGCCAAAGAAAAAACACTATCACAATACCAATAAATATTACTCTAATTACCCTAAAAATGAATAGACAAGATTAGAACATAAAAAAGTAATTAATAATGCATCACAACTTTATAATTATAGCTCTTGCTTTTGTAACAACAGCTTATTCCCATACAATTGACATTTCTAATAAAACTAGTAAACCAAGAATTATGGTTACCTCCGATGGGGAAATAGACGATGAATGTTCGCTAGTTAGGTTTTTGCTATATTCAAACGAATGGGATGTTGAGGGAATCATAACCTCAAGTTCCCAATACCATTGGAAAGGACATAGATGGGCAGGAGACGATTGGGCAGAACCCTATCTTGATGCGTATGAAAAAGTTTTCCCTAATTTACTAAAGCACGATAAAAATTATCCTACTCCAAGTTACCTGAAATCGGTAACATTATTGGGCAACGTGTCTGCAGAAGGTGAAATGGATTTCATAACACCTGGATCACGGCATATCGTAAAAACCTTATTGGATACATCTGATGACAACCCTATTTGGCTGCAGGCATGGGGTGGCACCAATACCATAGCCAGAGCATTAAAAACTATTGAAGAAGACCACCCTGAAAAAATGGAATATGTGGCTAACAAACTTCGTTTCTTCTTTATTTGGGAACAAGACCCTACGTATCAATCCTATATTTTGCCGCATTGGGGTAAATACAATATTCCAACCATTATTTGTGACCAATTTTGGGCCATTGCTTATCAGTGGGACAAAATTATACCCAACGATAAAATTAAGTATTTCAAAGCGGATTGGTTACATACGAACATTTTAGAGGGTCACGGCGCTCTTTGTAACCTATATCAAGCATACAAAGGAGGTGATGATAATGAAGGATGGAGTGCAGGAAGTCCTAAACAAAAAGGAGCGTTTCGATCAGAAGGTGATTCCCCGGCCTTTATTCATATGATAAATACCGGTCTGCGTAGTTTGGAATCACCAGACTATGGTGGCTGGGGAGGCAGGTATATAAATGTTCGTGGCAATACATGGCTTGATCCTGTACCCATTGCAGAATATAAATATCCTAAAGGACGATGGTATACAAAAACAGCATGGGGCAGATCGTATATGAGAGATGTATACCCGGATAAACAGGATTCAATGAAGGCCTATTTTAAACCAATTACAAGATGGGTAGATGCCTTGCAAAATGATTTTGCAGCTAGGGCAGATTGGTGTATTAAATCCTATAAAGAAGCAAATCATCCTCCGATAGTCAAATTAAGACAGAATCTTGATTTGAATGCCAAACCGGGTGCAACAATCTCATTGAACGCGGATGGAACCTACGATCCCGATGGTGATGAAATTCAATTTAATTGGTGGTACTACGGCGATGCAAGTGATTATAAAGATGAGGTGAAGATTAGAAATGCCAGTTCAAGAAATATAACACTAAAAATTCCAGATAATATATCTAAAGAGCAAGACCTGCATATAATTTGCGAAGTCAAAGATAGGGGTACCCCACGCTTAACTAGATATAAGCGCATAATTATTAAGGTTAATCCATAATACAAGTAACTGTAAAATAGTAGAATTAAAAAATATTTAAGTTTTAATCGATCTTTATGTGGTTCGATTTTCCCTGTCTTTTTCTTTCTGATGGTATTAGTACTTACGGCCAATCTCCAGGGTAATTCTTGTAATAGTTGTTGGCATATACCAGTATGGGAACCCAAATAAAGGTCAAGAGTAATTGTTAATTAAAAAAACTAGGGCTTTCCTATTTAGATCTGTTTATGAAAATCCTTATAAATATTAACATTTATGGAAATAAATTCTCTATTTTTAAAATACATACCTTTCCCACCTTTAGCAGGAGCATAAGAGTAAGAAAAAAATATACGAATGGAGTTTACCAGTGAACATTTAACAAAGGCCAAAACCCGGACCGACTTAAAAAAAATTGCAAAAAAGAATAAAATCCCCATATCAAAAACACTCAAGAAATTAAACTACGAAGCTGAATTACGAGAGTTACAATCAGAACTCGTAAGTCTACAGAAATGGATAGCTGAAAAAAACATGAGGGTTGCCGTTATTTTTGAAGGTAGGGATGCTGCCGGAAAAGGAGGCTCCATAAAAAGGTTTAACGAACACTTAAATCCAAGAACCGCACGTGTGGTGGCTCTTAACAAACCTACCAATGAAGAACAGGGGCAATGGTATTTTAGAAGATATATTAAAGTACTACCTAATCCTGGTGAAATTGTATTTTTTGATAGGAGCTGGTATAATAGGGCGGTTGTAGAGCCTGTTATGGGTTTTTGTTCGGAGGAGCAATACAAAAAGTTTATTGTTCAGGTTCCGGAGTATGAACATTTGTTATACGAGGATAATGTAAAGATCATTAAATTTTGGTTTTCGATTTCTAAGGAAGAACAAAAAAAAAGATTTGACTCCCGTTTAAACAATCCCTTAAAACGGTGGAAATTTAGTCCAGTAGATATGAAAGGTCAGGGACTGTGGAAGGAGTATACGCATTACAAAGAACAAATGTTCAGTAAAACTCATACTAATTTTAGTCCTTGGATTATTGTAAAAACGAACAGTAAGAAACAGGCCCGTTTAGAAAGTATGCGTTATGTACTGTCCCAATTTGATTATGAAGGCAAAGGTGATTCTAATGTGTCGCTCTTACCTGATCCAAATGTTATTATGAGGTATCACAGAAGTGCCGTTCAAATAGATGTTTAAATAGCTCCAAAATGAAGAAAGATAAATACACGAAAGAAGAAATGGACCTATTTAACTCTAAAATAGGATTACATACCCTTTTAAAACGAAAAAAGCTTAACCCCGATAAGGCATTAGAAGAAATTAAATACCTCACGGTGCTAAGAGAAAAGCAGGAGGAACTTATAAAGCTGCAAAAATGGGTGATAGACAATGATGAGAAAGTTGTGATTCTATTTGAAGGTAGGGATGCGGCAGGGAAAGGTGGTGCCATAAGGAGAATTACAGAATACATAAATCCAAGACATTTTAGAAAAGTAGCCTTGAACAAACCTACCGAGGACGAAAGCAAACAGTGGTTTTTTCAACGCTATATTAACCAGCTGCCCAAACCTGGTGAAATAGTTTTCTTTGATCGTAGTTGGTACAATAGGGCGGTAGTGGAACCCGTAAATGGTTTTTGCACAGAAAAAGAGTACAAAATATTTATGAGCCATGTAAATGATTTTGAAAGGATGCTTATTGACGCCAACATTCATTTGGTAAAGTTTTATTTTTCTATCAGTAAGGAAGAACAAGCCATGCGGTTTAAGGATATAAAATCAAATCCTTTAAAACGTTGGAAAATGACTCCTGTAGATGAAAGAGCACAGGAGTTATGGGAAGATTACACCAAATACAAAGAGCGGATGTTTGAGGCAACAAACACAGAAATAGCACCATGGTTGATTATACATGCCAATAAAAAATCTTCAGCTCGCTTAGAAGCTGTTTCGCACCTACTGGAAGTTATTCCTTATAAGTAGTTTCCATTGTGTCAGATTAATAGGTGATTCGGTCACTTAATGATTTTAAAATGATTATCTAATGTACAGAAGGTTTTAAGAGGCAATATGTACTATTGATTAATATACTTACCTTGAATACAAATAATTTACACATGAAAACCAACCTGTTGATTCTCTCTTTTTTTTACGCTATTGTAATTTTTGCACAAAATGAAGGAACATTATTATTAGAACAGCCAGATATGAACAAATCACACATAACCTTTATTTATGGAGGGGATGTATGGGTTGTTGGTATTGGAGAGGAAAATGCCAGTCGAATAACGAGTACTAGTGCTGTGGAAAGTGAACCCCATTTTTCTCCGGATGGTAAATCTATTGCATTTACATCCAATAGAACAGGGGATGCGTGTGTTTATGTGGTGGGTATTGAAGGAGGGGACCCCAAACGTTTGACATATCATCCATCTGGCTCGTATGTAAGGGGTTGGTCCAAAGATGGTTCAAAAATCTATTATGTATCTACAAGGGAAACAGCACCAGTTGGTCACTTTAGACTATGGAGCGTAGGTAAAGATGGTGGACCGGAAACACAACTTACCAAGCAATGGGCCGCCGATGCCGAATATTCTCCCGATGGAACATCTATCGTAGTAGATAGAATTAGTAGATGGGATAAGGAGTGGCGTGTTTATAGAGGTGGGCAAAACACAGCACTGAGTATTCTTGATATGAACGATTTAAGTGAAGTGTTATTGCCAAATGATCAAACAACGGATATCAACCCATTATGGATTGGCGATACTATTTATTTTTTATCGGACAGGGATTCAACAATGAATATTTGGAACTACACTATAAGCTCCAAAGAATTGAAACAAATTACCACGTTAAGGGGGTCGGATATCAAGACAATGTCCGGTAACGATACACATTTACTGTTTGAGCGCGATGGTTCATTTCACCTGTTTGACTTGGCTACCGAAAAGATTAAACCTTTAAAGATTTTGGTGACCGGTGATTTTCCATGGGCACAGAGAAACTGGGAAGATGTTAGTGAATCCGTACGTTCGGTTTCACTTTCTTCTTCTGGCAAAAGGGCTATCATGCAATCCCGTGGTGAAATTTTTACAATCCCAATGGAGCATGGAGATGCGCGTAATATTACCAATAGTTCCGATGCAGCCGATCGTAGACCGGTTTGGTCACCACTGGGGGATAAAATAGCCTGGTTTACTGATGCAGGTGGAGAGGGTTATGTTTTAAGAATTGCATCTCAAGATGGTATGTCCAACATCAAAGATATTTCCATTGGTGAATCAAAACTAGGTTGGGAGCCCACATGGTCTCCTGATGGAAAATATATCGCTTTTAATGACGACGACGTTCGGGTGCGCTTGCTACATCTTGAAACGGAAAAAATTGAAACTATAGACATTGGAGGTGTAAATCTAGAGCGGGGGGACATGGGACTAACTTGGTCTCCCGATTCTAAATGGTTGGCATATTCCAAGACATCACCTAATAATTTTAAACGTATTTATGTTTGGTCTACGGCAACTAAAAAATCATATGTTATTACCAATGAGTTTGCACATAGCGTATCACCAGCTTGGGATTTAGACGGTAAACACCTTTATTTTCTAGCAAGTACCAATCTTGCATTAGGCTCTGGTTGGGCCAATACTAGCGCAATGATGTCGGACCCTGAATTTACTTGTTATGTTGTTAATCTTCGTAAGGAAGATCCATCACCATTTGATCTAAGAAGTGATGAAGAAGAAGTGAAAAAAGAGGAGGTGAAACAGGATAAAGCCAAAAAGGAAAACAAGAATGAGGACAGCAAAGAAAAGACCCAAGTACAGATAGATTTTGATGGAATTGAATTTAGAACAATTGCTGTACCTATGCCTACAAGGGATTATAGATATTTAAAGGCAGGACCGGAAGGTTCTTTCTTCATTAGTGAGTATACCCGGAATACTTCTGGAGCCACTGTTCACAAGTTTATATTGGAAAAACGTGAGGCGAAGAAATTTACAGAAAAGGCAAGTCAGTTCTCTGTGTCCGCAGATGGTAAAAAAGCAATTGCCCGGATTGGTACTTCATGGCAAGTGTTTGATGCAACCGCTGATGAAGGTAAAGGAGAAGCACTAAAAATACAATTGAAAATGCACTTGGACAGACAAGCTGAATGGAAGCAAATATTTGAAGAAGCTTGGAGGTACCAACGAGATTATTTCTACGATCCAGGTATGCATGGAAGAAATTGGAGCAAGGTATATGAAAGATATGCCCCACTCGTTCCTTATATTAAACACCGTTCTTCCTTAAACTATGTATTAGATCAAATGAACGGAGAACTTTCGGTTGGGCACAGTTTTGTTAGTAGGGGAGATTATCCAAAAACGGAAGAATATCCAACAGGTCTATTGGGTGCTGATCTAGTGACGCAAAATGGTGGATGGAAGATTGATCGCATATTTAATACAGAAACTTGGAATCCAAATTTATCAAGCCCCTTAAGTGAACCAGGATTGAAGATAGAAGAAGGAAATTATATTGTAGGTGTAAATGGAAAGGAGCTAACGGCAGAACAAAATATTTATGCTGCACTACGCGGAACAAGCGGCGTTCAAACAGTTTTGCATATCAATTCATCTCCAAATTTTGAAGGGTCGTGGACAGAAACGATCAAGCCTTTAAAAAATGAGAATTCATTAAGACAAAGGACTTGGATTGAAGATAATCGTAGAAAAGTAGATGAGTTATCCGGTGGTAAACTTGCTTACATTTGGGTGCCAAATACTTCAGGAGCAGGCTTTAATTATTTTAACAGGTATTTATTTGCCCAACAAGATAAGCTAGGTGCGGTAATAGATGAGCGTTTTAATGGCGGGGGTTTATTGGATGATTATATGGTAGATCTTTTAACAAGAAAGTTACGCGCTGGGATAACGAACGAGGTGCCTAATGGGAAAGCATTTAAGCTTCCGGCAGGAATACATGGACCAAAAGTATTGCTTATAAATGAGCTTGCTGGTTCCGGAGGAGACTACTTTCCTTGGGTTTTTAGACACCAAAACGCAGGCAAGCTCATAGGACAAACAACATGGGGAGGTTTGGTAAAATCTTCTACACATTATTTGTTCATAGATGGCGGTAGAATGACAGCTCCAGACAATGCTGTATTTGATCCAATTAAAAAAGAATGGATAGCTGAAAATAAAGGTATTGCTCCGGACATAGCGGTAAGACAGGATGCTAAATCATTAAGTGAGGGTAGGGACCCACAATTGGAAAGAGCTGTAGAGGAACTGTTAAAACAGTTAGAAAATAGTAGATTGGATGATATGACCCCACCTGCATTTTCCAAACCGGCAAAATTAGATTAAAATATACGTTGCAGAACCTGTTGTTGTAGTCACTTTTGGGCTAACGAGATGAACGAATGAAAATCTATGCTATTAGTGGACTAGGAGCTGACGAAAGGGTGTTTAAATATTTGACTATTAATTATGAATTGATTCCGGTAAAATGGATTAGACCAAAACATAAAGAAACTATTCATTCTTATTCAAAAAGATTAATTGAAGAATATGGCATAGGCCAAGAAACTAATTATGGCATCATAGGAGTTAGTTTTGGAGGACTAATAGCCACCTCTGAAACCGATATATATCTTTGAGGGGGCAGCAAATTTACTGGCTGTTTATTGGATAATGGCCTTATTTTAGATGTTCTAAAATTAAAATTGAACCCCATAATCTTGGGCAATGGGATTTAATTGTTTGAAAATGTATCCCCAAAAATAGCACGAGAACTAAAGGAAAGTGAAATTTTTGAAGACGGCCTTCAAATTTTAAAATATCATTTAAGACATTAGGTAGCATGAGTAGTAATAATAACCACATTAACTATGTTGAGTTTAAGGCAAAAAGCCTTGAAAAAATTAAGGACTTTTATTCGGAAGCTTTTCATTGGACATTTACTGATTATGGATCAAACTATGTTGCCTTTTCGGATAGTGGTCTTGAAGGTGGTTTTGAGCAATCCGAGGAGGCTATTGTAAACGGAGTACTTGTCGTATTATATCATGAAAATTTAGATGTAATAAAAAACAACATTTTATCTTCAGGAGGAAAAATATCTTTGGATATTTTTAGTTTTCCAGGAGGACGTAGATTTCACTTCATAGATCCATCCGGAAATGAACTTGCTGTTTGGTCAGATAAATAGCTTAATTATATCAAACTTGTTTCTGTTGAATTACAAAATTTTATAATTGGTTTAGAATTGAACAAATGTCATATTAACCCCGTAGCTTTGTGACTTTATATTAAAATCTCTTCCTATGGCCTCATTTAATGAGTTTAAAATAAGTACGCCCTTACGTAACGCCTTGTCTGATTTGGGTTTTGAAAAGGCCACACCTATACAAGAAAAAGCTTTCCCAGTAGTTATGAGCGGAAAGGATATAGTGGGTATTGCCCAAACCGGTACAGGTAAAACATTTGCCTATTTACTACCGATAATTAATGATTTATCTTTTTCCAAAGACAAGCATCCAAGAGTAATCATTTTGGTTCCTACACGTGAATTAGTGGTTCAGGTCACGGAAGAGGTAGAAAAGTTAGGAAAGTATAGTTCTGTTAGAGTAGAGGGGGTTTATGGTGGTGTAAATATGAATCGCCAGAAAGAGGCAATGTCCCATGGTGTTGATATTGTCGTAGGGACACCGGCAAGATTGTATGATTTGGTACTTTCCCGTGGGCTTCAATTGAAGAACGTTAAGAAATTGGTCATAGATGAGGTAGATGTAATGTTAGACTTAGGCTTTAGGTTTCAGTTGATAAATATTTTTGAGCTGTTACCCCAGCGTAGACAACATATCATGTTTTCCGCAACTATGACAGAAGACGTAGATATTTTGATCAACGACTTTTTTATGGGAGTGGAGAAAATTTCCATTGCCGTAAGCGGCACGCCTTTGGAGAATATTGATCAGAGTTGTTATGCAGTACCCAATTTTTATACTAAAATAAATTTGTTGGTGTATTTGTTACAGGATACAGAAACCTTTCATAAGGTCTTGGTCTTTGTTGCCAATAAGCGAAGTGCAGATTTAGTGTTCAAAGAATTGGCGGAATTTTTTAATGAAGAAATCTGTGTAATTCATTCTAACAAAACTCAAAACTACCGTTTACGCTCTATTGAGCAATTCGATTCTGGTAAGAATAGAATCTTGGTGACCACGGATGTTATGTCCAGAGGTTTGGATATGGATGCCATTTCACATGTTATTAATTTTGATACACCCCTTTTTGCAGAAAACTATATGCATAGAATTGGTAGAACGGGTAGGGCAGAGAAGAAAGGGGCTACTATTTTATTAACCACTCCCAAAGAAACATCTTATAAAGAGGCTATAGAGAAATTAATGTCTAAAAAAATAGTACAATTGGAGTTGCCAGAGGAAGTTGAAATAGCCACGCAACTCACCTATGACGAAAAGCCCAAACATAGAGAAAGGGAAAATCCTTTACATATAGACGAATCTGAACGTGGTGCTAGTTTTCATGACAAATCAGATAAAAATAAAAAACAAAATCAGGGTGGTTCCTATAAACGTATTATCAGTAAAAAATATTCAAAGCCCAAAACACGTGGTGATAAAAACGCAAATAAAAAGCGAAAAAGAAAATAGCCCTATTTATCTTCCAGTAAACAGTAATCCAAACGGACCAGGGCTATAATTTCACTTAACAAGGCCGGTAAACAACAATTTATTCCGATATGTTGAACATTGGTTTTTAAACGTTCATCGACACTTTTTTGCAATTCATCCATAATTTTTACACTAACCGAAAAAGTATGTATTTCAGCGGTTTATGAAAGACTTACAGGTGTTCTTGAGGTTATCTTTATATAACCCAAATGAATATTATGAAGTCTATTTTAACCTTAGTTTTAGTTCTTTTTTTCGGAGCGATTGCTTTAGCACAAAATACAAATGATAAAGTTGAAACTTTTAAAATTGGCGTTGTTTTGGTTACTGACAATAACACTTCTATTGATCAGCAAAAAACTACGATTTCTTCAGAAAACACTGTAGCAAGATTATACCGCTACAAAAATTCTAGGGTTAAAAGTGAATTAAGATTTAGAACTTTAAAGAATCGCCCAAAGTTGGCATAACTATTGTTCTACATCTTACAATTATAAATAAACTTAAATCTCAAACTATGTTAGTATTTGCACTTTTAGTACCAGTTGTATTAGTTATCACTCACATTGTGTTTTTTCCAAAAACAAAAGGAACTTTAAAATCAATTAAAGTCCCAGTTGATAAGAATAGATTTTAATATTGTTTATCTCTTACATTAATCTTTAATGCCAGGTTGTTTAATGGTATAATTAGATTTTGCCTTGGCTTCATTAACTTGTCTTTTTACATCGGCCAGTAAAGCTTTAGCGTCGTAAATAATACCATCTTTGATAGTGTATTTTACACCACCCACTCTAGTGACTTTATTGTCATCGGTTAGTTTAACGGCACCTGTGCCGTACAGTACTTTTAAGTTTTGTAGAGGATTTTCTTCAACTACTACAAAATCTGCCATTTTACCTAAGGCAACTGACCCTATTTTATCATCCATTCCCAAAGCTTCTGCTCCGTTTAACGTAGCCGACCTAATTATTTCCAAAGGATGGAAACCTGCCTCGCGGAGTAGTTCTAATTCCCTTATGTATGCAAATCCGTATAGTTGAAAAATAAATCCAGAATCTGAACCTGTAGTAACACGGCCACCTCTATTTTTATACTCGTTAACAAAGGTCATCCAGAGGGTGTAATTCTTTTTCCATGCAACTTCTTGCTCCGTTCCCCAATCATGCCAATAGGAGCCATGTGATATTTTACTGGGTTGGTAAAACTCCCATAAAGAAGGTAAAGTATAGTCCTCATGCCATTCTGCCCTACGAGCCCTCTGTAAATCCCTACTTGCTTCATAGATATTGAATGTAGGATCAAGGGTAAAATCCAATTCCAAAAGCTCGGTCATCACCTTGTTCCAATGTTCCGAATAAGGTGCTGCCGCTTGTGACCATAGTTTGCCGGCATTTTCAAAACGGTGTTGTTCGTTTTGATAATTATAGTCCAATGGGTAATCCTGTACCGTACGATTATCAAATAAGGCTTCTGGTAAACCATACCAGTGCTCCATAGAGGTTAAACCGGCCCTTGCCGAATGCAGAACATTCCACCTTGCGACACTAAGTTGTGCATGATGACATGCAGAGCCTAGACCAAGTTTTTTGTTCTCGTCCAAAGCTGCCGCCATTATTTCTGGCTCGGCACCAAAAAACTTAATTCCGTCTGCACCTTTTTTTGCATTGGCACGTACCCATTCACGAGCTTGTTCTGGGGTAGAGATAGGAATATCGTTTAATGGGTTAAAGCTTTTACTGGTTTGTCCAAACCCGGTATAGGCCATGATACGTGGTGCAATGATTTCGTTTTTGGCACTTTTTCTTTTTAGGTCCATCGTGAAATCTACGCCTCTACCACTAGGTTCGCGTACGGTGGTTATACCATGGGCCATCCATAGCTTAAACACATAATCGGGTTCTGCGCCTTGTGCCTTACCTCCAATATGCCCATGCATATCTATAAATCCTGGTAAAAGGTACATGCCTTCACAATTTAGCTCTTTACCACCTGGTTTAAGTTGTGGTCTTTTGGATTCATTTATGGCTACTCCTGGATAACCAACCACCTTAATTTCTTTTATGATATTATTCTCCACAACAATATCAATAGGGCCTTGAGGTGGCGCACCATTGCCATTGATAAGCATAACTCCCCTAATGATCAATTGTGAATGTGGCCCATCTCCTTGAAGGGATTGTGCTGAGAGGCAAAATGTGTATAGGAGTAGAATATGTAATATTATCGTTTTTATCATTTTGTTTGGTATTACAATTTTTAAAATTAGTAATCTACTCTGGCACATTTATCTTGTCGCCCAAGAAGATAGCATTTAAAAACAAGCGATTTGTTCCATACCATGATCCTCGGAAATTTGGGTTATCGGCAAAAAGAACAACGCGACCTCGCCCTAGTTTACTAACTATTAAGGAGGCGGAAGGCTTTAAGTTTTCTTCCATATTCTTTTTAGTAATGAATCCATCAATATGTGGGTCCTTACTATATTTTGCTACTGTAGCATACTCATTCTTACTTGGGGTCAACCATACCGTATTGTTCTTGTATACTGGTATGCTGGTATCATGATATCCAAAAGCCAAAGGATGGGTTATATCAATATCGGCCTTTACGATAATGCCGCCAACACTTTCTTTTCCTATATTTTCACCGGCATCTACATATGGTTTTTGTATTACGGTTGCCGTACTATCCTCTTCGGATTTGGTTAGTTTTTCCTTTACCAACTTTTTATCAATTACCCATTTACTAGCGGTTCCGATAGTTATCAATGTATTTCCCTTGCTTACCCAATCCTTTATTTTTGTTTGTTGTTCCTTGGTTAAGCTATAACGCCCAGAGACCATCACCAATGTAGTATACTTATCCAAGTTGGCCCTGTTAAAATTACGCATTGGAATT
>CBFIGW010000052.1:19273-19527 GCA_965662155.1 Maribacter sp.
GGCATATGGACTCGTGTGTCCAATAAGTGCCATACTTCCCCAGCTTCGTAGGAACGTACGCCATTACCAATTAGCATGGCGGCTTTGGGTTTTTTAATCGGTGAAATAAATCTACTTCCTAAATCTACACCGCTTAGGTTAAGACCAGTATCGATCCTAAAAATAGGGACATCGAATTTAAGCTGTACTTTTTGCACTATTTTATGAAGCACATCAGCATCTTTCTTCTGAAGGCTAACAGGAATCATAACAGC
>CBFIGW010000053.1:0-19168 GCA_965662155.1 Maribacter sp.
TCACCTAAATCAACTCTAGTTTCATTACCAGATTCCGTAAATACCAATTCATCGCCATCAACAATAATTCCAGTTAGAGATTCATTGGTCTCATCGGTATCGGTATCGTTTAGCACGTGATCAGCTATGTCCAGTGTATTTTGTGCAATTTCTAATTGAACATCCTGTGTTATATTGCTGGGATCTTGCCACTCAGGTAAACCAAATTCATTGGTGCCCAGAACTTGATTTGCAGTGTCGTTGGCAAGATCAGTAAGTTGTATGCTCCCATCTATGATTTCTATGGTTCCTACAGAATTTTGGCGTAATTCACTTGAACCCACACTATTCTCGCCCAGTTTATCAACCGTAATAGAATTGTCCTGTATATCATCGGGACCAATGCCTCCATCAACAATATTAGCGCCCAATATACTGTTCTCGGCTACTTCTAGGTTATAACCTTCTGGAGATTCTGTAATAGCGATGGTGGACCGGTTATTCACTACTGGATCGTTAGTAATTGTTAAGCTTGCCGCATCACAAAGGTTGATCCATTGGGTGCCATTGTAATAATGAACGCAATCGCTATCCGTATTAAAAACAAGTCCACCTCTTTGTGGGCTTATGGCATTCATTTGGTCTGTAGTTGCTTTGGTGATTACCAGTACCCTAGAATTGCTTTCCAATTCCAAGACAGAAGCAGGGTCTATATTTTGTGGATTATCACCTATTTTAATTTGCCCGTAAATGACAGGGAAGCTCATGAACATTAGTATAAATAAAACGACTATTGCTTTCATATTGTGGGCTTTAAATAAAAAAGTATTGGGTAGACAAAAATAGGATTATATATAAATTAACCTGTATTTCCTACTCTTAATTATTCCTACAATAGTTGAACGGTGATGAATAATCGGTAAAAGGAATACTCTATTTGTACTACGTTCTTAAAGGTTTGGTTTATTTTTAGTAACTCGTTATATAGAGAAATTAACAAAAGATTAGTGGCCCGTTTTTTTTTAAAACGGCAACTTGTGTTTTCTTTATATGTTAATAATCGCATTCCGCTTTTTGTGGATGCCCAGAAGATACACTTATGATCAAAAATTTACTTGCCCTATTATTTGTTTGTCAAATTACTTTTTCCTTTGCCCAAGATGATGATAGGGTGTTACTTCGTGGAGAGGTTATTTATAAAAATATTAGTGTAGCTAATGAGTATGTCATTAATTCGACGACCGAAGAGGCTACTGTTACCAATAAAAATGGTGAATTTTCCATTGAAGTTAAAATTGGGGACGAGTTGGTGTTTACTGCGGTAAACTATCAATACAAAATGGTGAAGATAACCCCAGAAATATTGGCCAATAATAGATTGGTGGTCTCTGTTGATGAGAAAATTACGGAACTGGACGAAGTGGTGGTTACCCCAGAAGATCAAGAACGTTATTTAAAAGTAAAAAATGAGGAATTTAAGGAGTATGAATATGAAGTGGATAGGGGCACGGAGGTAGAGAATATTGCCTTGTCCCGTGCTGAGAGGGGAATGACAGATGGTATTAACTTCGTAAATATTTTCAGGGCCATTTTTAAGTCTAAGGATAAAACAGAAGAAGAAGGCCCCAAATTGTTGGTAAGTGATGTGCTAAGACAAGTTTATGATGATCAGTTTTTTGTGACCGACCTGCAAATTCCGCAAGATAAAATCAATACGTTTCTTTTGTATTGTGATGAACGTATGCCTACTCGGACATTGCTTAAAAAGGAAAATGAGTTTCAACTTATTGATAATCTGGTAAATTTAAGTAAAACCTTTCGTGAGGATTTGAATGGGGAATAAGTTCCTATGTCTTTTATTTTTGGTGCCTGTTGCCATAATGGGTCAGAACGGCATGGTCCAGGATTTAGAAGGTAGGGTTCAAAGTAAAGGTGGTGATGTAGCTGCTACGCATGTTTTAAATATCACAACAAAGCGAGCTACAATTACAGATAGCAATGGCTTTTTTTCAATTCCTGTTCATCTAAACGATACCCTGGTTTTTTCTGCCGTACAGTATAAAAAGAAAGAATTGGTAGTAAGCAAGGCCATGTTAGATAGCAAGTTGATGCTAGTGCCACTGGAAGATGTCCTGGAACAATTAGACGAAGTTGTAGTAATGCCCTACAACCTTTCCGGGAATATTTCAAAAGATTTAAATACCCTTGATACGGAACCTGTGGTTACCGCCTCTACATTAGGATTGCCGAACGCTTATGTAAGAGTACCAACCAAAGCAGAAAGAGAACTTTTTGAGGCCACCACAGGTGGTGGATTTTTACCGTTAAACCCTATTTTGAATGGCATATCTGGGCGAACCAAAATGCTTAAAAAACGTTTGGAAAGGAATAATCTATACAATAGAACGGGGCGGGTAAGAGCATTTTATGCGGACTCCTTATACCATACAAAGCTTAAGATACCTAAAAACAAAACTGACGACTTTTTTTACTTTTGTGAAATTGATGATGATTTCCAATCTGTGGTAGATACCCACGACCTTTTTAAGATATGGGAGTACTTGGAAAAAAGAAGTCTAACCTATAGAGAAAACAACGGAATAGAGTAACCATTTTGGCATATACTTTGCTTTTATTTAAAAAAAATATAAAACATGACATTTATAAAAAAGGGTTTTCTGTTACTTTTCCTGCCCTTGTTTGCATTTACAGTGGCACATAAATTTTACATTAGTGTTACCAATGTGGATTATTCTGAAAAGGATGATGCTTTACAAATTACGACCCGTATTTTTTTGGACGATCTCAATGCGGTTTTGAAGGAACGTTACGATATAGAAGCTAAACTGGGAAGTGATGGTGAGTCTAAATTGGATTTGGAATATTTTGAAAAATATCTAAAGTCTAAGTTTATTGTAGCTATAGATGGTAAAGTAACGAACTATACGATTATTGGTAAAAAGTATGATACCGATATGGTTATCTGTTATTTGGAAGTTCCAAAGATAAATCTATCACAGTTAAAAAGCATTTCAGTAGAAAATGAAATATTGACAGACCTTTATGATGAGCAACAAAACGTGGTCCATTTTAAAATCAATGGAAAGAAAAAAAGTTTTGTTTTAATCAAATCCGATACTAAAGGAATGTTAAATTTATAACAGACGTTAAGAAATTCTTTAAAAAACTTTAATTTTCGTTTTTTTAAATTTTGAAATAAATGACTAGAATTAAGTATGCCTTCGCTTCGGTTTTATTTTTGTTTGCCGCAGCCTCTTTTGCACAGGAAGAAGTAAAACAAGAAAGGGAACCAGGACACGTAAATCAAAGTAAGTTCAAACAATTGTATGAGGAATTTTCAACGCCAAATACATATCGTTCTGCGTCAGGTGCCCCCGGTCCAGATTACTATCAGCAACAAGCAGATTATGTAATGGATATTAGGCTAGATGATAAAAATGCTAAAATATATGGCACCGAAACCATCACCTATACCAACAATTCTCCCGATGACTTAGAATATTTATGGGTACAGTTAGATCAAAATGTACGAGCTAAAGATTCTAAGGCGCCTTTAAGAAATGGTGGAGGTGTTCCTTTGGCAGAACAACCAGGGAGTTTCGCAGGAAAATATTTGGGAGAGCCTTTTGATGGTGGTTTTAATATTGACTATGTAAAAGATGCTTCTGGTAAAAACTTACCGTACACCATTAACTTTACCATGATGCGTGTAAATATACCTACTCCTTTAAAAAGTGGAGAGAAATATTCTTTTTCTATAAAATGGGACTACAATATTCCTGACCATACAGTTAATCGTGCCCGTTCTGGATTTGAGTATTTTCCTAAGGACGGAAACAGGGCTTATGTAATTGCTCAGTTTTTCCCAAGAATGGCGGTTTACAGTGATGTTGAAGGATGGCAAAACCATCAATTCTGGGGTAGTGGGGAGTTTGCCCTGCCCTTCGGTGACTATGAAGTTAATATTACCGTACCGGCAGACCATATTTTGGATGGTACCGGAGTGCTTCAAAATAGAAAGGAAGTATATTCCAAGGAAATGATGAGGCGTTATGAACAAGCTAAAAAATCCTATGATAAGCCAGTTCTTATTGTAACACAGGAAGAGGCTGAGGCCGCGGAAAAGGGATTTTCAGAGAAAACAAAGACTTGGGAACTAAAAGCGGAAAATGTAAGAGACTTTGGTTTTGCAACTTCAAGAAAGTTTATCTGGGATATGCAGGCAGTTAAATTGGGTAATCGTGATATTATGGCAGTTTCCATGTATCCAAAAGAAGGTAACCCACTTTGGGAGGAGTACTCTACCAAAGCAGTTGCACATACCTTAAAATCATATTCTTCACATACGTTTGATTACCCCTATCCAAAGGCAATTTCGGTTCATGCCAAAAATCAGGGAATGGAATATCCCATGATCTGTTGGAACTATGGTAGACCAAATGAGGATGGTACGTATTCGGATAGGGTAAAATATGGTATGATCAGCGTAATTATCCATGAAGTGGGCCATAACTTCTTTCCTATGATCGTAAACTCTGATGAGCGTCAATGGGGATGGATGGATGAAGGTCTTGATACCTTCATGCAATATATGGCGGAACAAGAATTTGGCGAGTTATATCCCGAAGCAGTTGCACCAAATGATGCTTATCCATCAAGAAGGGGAGCACCGGCAAAAATTGTTCCTTATATGAGTGGTGATCAAAGTACAATATCACCAATCATGTCCAATCCAGAAAATGTGTATCAATTAGGTCCAAATGCCTATGGTAAACCGGCGACGGCTCTAAATATTCTACGTGAAACGGTAATGGGAAGGGAATTGTTTGATCATGCCTTTAAAACATATTCCAAAAGATGGATGTTTAAACACCCAACCCCAGAGGATTTCTTTAGGACTATGGAAGATGCTTCTGCCGTAGATTTAGATTGGTACTGGAGAGGTTGGTTCTATACTACCGATTACGTTGATATTGGGGTAAAAGGAATTAAAAAATATTATGTAAGTGATAAGCCAAATCAGAAAATGAGAGAGTATTTGGCAGCCCGTAATATGACTGAGGCAGATTTAAGGCCATTGGTATATTTAGAGGAGGAAGATGCCGAAGGTTTTGACCCTAATTTAAAAGGTAAAAAGCCATCTGAAAATTCAAAAACTTTAAAAGAGTTTATGATGGATAATATGACAGAAGCTGAAAGGGCTGCGGTTAAAGAACCAAAATTTTTCTATGAGGTAACCTATGATAAACCAGGTGGAATTCCTATGCCATTGATAGTAGAATATACCTATGCCGATGGTACCGTTGAAAATATTACCTACCCACCAGAAATATGGAGAAAAAACGATGCTGAAGTAAAATTGGTTGTTTCTTCTTCAAGCGAGTTAACCGGTATTGTTGTTGACCCAAAATTAGAAACGGCAGATATCGATACAACGAATAACTCTTGGCCTAAGAAAGAGGAGCAAAACGATTTTGATAAGTTCAAAGAGAATATCAAAGGAAAATAATTAACATTTTTTAGTTGTAAAAGCCCTGTAAATTAACAGGGCTTTTTTATTGGCTTTCTAAACTTGTTTATATTTGTAGTATGATTTCAATGTATTTTTTATTCATAAGCGGGGCTGAGATTTTTTTCATCATGTTTATTGTGGTGATGGTGTTTGGGGCGGATAAAATTCCGGGAATCGCCAAAGGACTTGGAAAAGGTATGCGCCAACTACGTGATGCTACTGAGGATATTAAGCAAGAGATTCAGCGAAGTGCCGATAAACAAGGTATTGATACCAAAATTATTACGGATATCAAAAAAGATATCGATGAAGTAAAAAGTAGTATTGACACGGGTATTACCAAGGATATTAAATCTGAATTTGGTGACATCGGTAAAAAAATAAGTGATGTTTCTGGCACAATAAAAAGAAAGTAGTAGCCTATGTTGGAATGGCTTCTGGAATGGGATAGGGATTTTTTTATTTATTTAAATGCCCTTGGGATAGAAGAGTATGATGCCTTTTGGTCTACCATTACAAAATTCCCAACTTGGATACCGTTATTTGTATTTATCATTTATCTATTTTTTAAAAAGTACACAAAGAGAGAAGCATTCTTTATTATTGCTACTATTTTAATAATGTCTTTGTTTGTACATACCCTTACAGATCTAACCAAAGAGGTAGTTGCACGTTTACGACCTAACAATGATGAGACCATAAATACAGTAATTCGTATTTTAAGAAGTCCGTCTGGGTACAGTTTTTTTTCCGGTCATTCTTCCAGTTCTTTTGCTATAACAACCATTGTGTTTTTGTTTTTAAGGAAAAATTTACCTTGGGCAATATTATTTTATATATGGCCTTTGCTTTTTGCTACTAGTAGAATTTATGTAGGGGTACATTTTCCCATAGATTTAATTGTTGGTGCCTTGGTAGGAATGTTATCCGCGTGGCTTTTTTATAGATTATATTATATTCTTATAACACCCTACTTAGAGTTAGACCGTCCCGAATAGGCAGTAAAACCGTTTCTAATTTGGGATGATTTTTTAGTTGCTGATTGTACTCCAATAATACTTTTGTAGTCTTATCTTTTGGATTTAAAGGTTCTACCACTTTACCGGACCAAAGTACGTTGTCCGATAAAATAATGGTTCCCGGTCTAGTTTTGGGAAGAATGGTTTCTAAATAATTTAGGTATTGCTTTTTCTCTGCATCAATAAAAATAAGGTCAAATTGTAAATCCATTTTAGGAATAAGATCTAAAGCGTTGCCTATATGTTGCTTTATTTGCTCCCCGAATCCACTCCTATCAAAGTAGTTACGCTGAATATCAAACAATTCTGCATTGACATCTATGGTATGTAACTCTCCGTTTTTCCGTAACCCTTCTGCTAAGCATAACGCAGAATAGCCGGTATAGGTCCCAATTTCTAAAATATATTTAGGGTTTATGATTTTAGATAATAAACTTAATACCCTGCCTTGAAAATGACCTGTTAGCATTCTGGGCTGTATTACCTTTAAATGGGTTTCCTTGGTAAGTTCTTGTAGTAACTGTGGTTCTTCTTGTGAATTATCGGCAAGATAACTCTCCATAACAGATGATAAAAAATGCATTGGATTTTTATGCAAAAATAGGGTATTATGTACTATTTTAAAGTCTTCTAAAAATACTTCAATGACTGATGAAATTAAAATCAGACAAGCAACAGAAAAGGATTTGTCAATTTTATCACTAATGGAGCAGGGCGTTATAACTGCGGAACGTGCTTATGACCCAACTATTAAAAAAGACCCTGTTACCTATTATGATTTAAAAGCGTTATTACAAAACGATAAGGCATTAGTAGTTGTAGCGGAGTATAAAAACAGCATTATAGGAAGTGGATATGCCTTGGAAAAAATGGCACGACCATATTTAAACCATAAGACCTATGCCTATCTAGGATTTATGTATACTGTACCCGAATTTAGGGGGAAGGGGGTAAATGCATTAATTATAAATGAGCTTAAAGAATGGTCCTATAAAATGGGTTATGATGAAATAAGATTAACAGTTTATAATAAGAATGAATCCGCTTTAAGAGCGTATGAGAAAGTTGGGTTTAAAAAGCATATTGTTGAAATGCGATTGCCTTCTCAAGATTAATCCATCAATCCATTCTTGATTCACTTTTATTGCGTGTATATCTGTATTTTTACTTAAAAAATAAATTGAATGGAATTTAAGAATACTTTATCCTTTGCACAGAAATTGGATCATGAGGATGCTTTGCGTAAGTATCGCAACGAATTTCATTTTCCTAAAGTAAATGGAAAAGATGTTATTTATTTTACGGGAAATTCCCTTGGACTTCAACCAAAACGCAGCAAAAAATATGTGGATGATATCATGACAGATTGGGCAGAACTTGCTGTGGAAGGTCATTTTTATGCAGAAAAACCATGGTGGGATTACCATGAAAAGCTTGCAGAACCCTTATCAAAAGTAGTAGGTGCACAAACAAAAGAGGTATCCGTTATGAATACCTTGAGTGTTAACTTACACCTGTTAATGGTATCTTTTTATACGCCTAGTCCTAATCGTTTTAAGATTATTTGTGAGGAAAAGGCCTTTCCAAGCGATCAATATATTATACAAAGTCAAGTTCGTTTTCATGGACTAGACCCCACTGAAGCAATAGTCGAGGTTAAGAAGCGGGAAGGTGAACATTTTTGGAGAACCGAGGACATTATACAAACAATAAACGAGGTTGGCGACGAACTCGCTCTGGTACTTATTGGGGGTGTAAATTACTATAACGGTCAGGTTATGGACATGAAAGCTATTACCAAAGCAGGTAAAGGGGTAGGTGCCAACGTAGGTTGGGATCTAGCACACGCCGTTGGCAATGTTGCTTTAGAGTTACATGATTGGGGTGCTGATTTTGCTGCTTGGTGTAGTTATAAGTATATGAATAGCGGACCGGGAAATGCTTCTGGAATTTTTGTACATGAAAGGCATTTAGGTAAAAAGGATATTCCAAGATTTGAAGGTTGGTGGGGAACTATAAAAGAAGAGCGTTTTTTAATGAAGTCCACTTTTGAACCTATGGACAATGCAGATGCATGGCAAATTAGTAATGCACCTGTGCTGGCTATGGCTCCATATCTAGCTGCTTTGGAATTATTTGAAGAAGTAGGCATGAAAACCTTAATAAAAAAGAGAGACAAAATAGTAGCCTACTTGGAGTACATTTTACATGAAATTGATGAAGAAGTAGAAAGTTCTTTTGAAATTATAACACCAAAAGAACGTGGTTGCCAGCTCTCGGTTTTTTTGCATGGTCAAGGAAAAGAGCTTTTTGATTATCTTATGAAAAATGGTGTTATTGTTGATTGGCGAGAACCCAATGTAATTCGATTGGCTCCAGCACCGTTTTATTGTTCATACGAAGACATGTATCGTTTTGGACAAATTTTAAAGGAAGGGATTTTGAAATAATTGCCTTTTTATAAATAGTAAGAAGTACAATGTGAGAATTGAAAATTCAGTATTTTGAGCTATTTTTTGATGTTTTTTATTTCTTTAACCAACAACTAGCTGCCAATGAAGTCACTAAGACTTATTTTAAGCAATGCCAGATATTTTGGGCCTTCTTGGGTATTTGCAAGCTTAAATATGCTTTTTGGTACTTGGGCCATTTACATTCCTACTGTAAAGCAATCTCTTCAGATAGATAAATCCCAGTTGGGATTTGCTATATTTTTTTTGTCTTTAGGGGTATTTTCCGTATTTCCGTTTGCATCATCAATTATAAATCGAATGGGTGTTGGTAAAGCTACACGTTTTGGTGTTGTGTTTAGCTGTCTGGTTGCTATGCTGCCACTTTTGGCCCCGAGTTATTATATGTTGATGGCTGCCTTATTTCTTTTTGGGGCTTTTAATGGCTTCACTGATATTTCCATGAATACTTTAGTGACCGAACTTGAGAAAAAAGACAACGCGAAGTTTATGTCTGCATCACATGGCTTTTTTAGTTTAGGAGGTGTATTGGCGGGCTTAGGAAGTTTTTTAATTGGCCCTTTGGATAATCCTGCTTTACATATGTTCATTGTAGTTTTGATAGTTTTGATAGTTAATTTGTTTTTTTTTAAGAAATATGTAAATGAGGTAGCAGAGAATATAGAAAAGGAGCCCTTTAGCTTTGCTCTATTTAAACCCTTATTACTGTTGGGAATAGTATCCTTTATCGCAATGGGCAGTGAGGGGGCTATTGTAGATTGGAGCGGATTGTATCTAAAGGAAATCAGTATTGCCCCTGAAGCATTATGGGGAGCAGGATTTTTGGGTTTTCAAATAACCATGACCTTGGGAAGGTTCTTAGGCGATGGTATTAGTGATTCTATAGGCTCTGTTAAAATGGTAGCCTTAGGAACAGGTTTGGCCATCATAGGCTATTTATTGGTCTTGACCACCAATACCTATTTCGCCATAGCTGGCTTTTCCATTAGTGGTCTCGGGTTTTCTGTCATGGTGCCCGAACTTTTTAGAATAGGGGGAAAGGTAAAAGGGGTAGAATCCTCACAAGGCGTAGCTTTCATTGCAGGTGCCGGATATAGTGGTTTTTTATGTGCACCACCAATATTAGGATTTATAGCAGAGAACTATTCTTTGAAGATTAGTTTTATAGTATTGCTATTCGTAGCCTTGGTAATTTTGGCTTCTACATATTTGCTTTATAAAAAAAAGTAAAAAATACATGTTTATTTTACTTCCAAACCAGTAAAATAAAGCATAAAGTTACTGTCCTTCATTTTGTGCATAGTTCCTAGATGTAAGCCGTTCAAAGTTTGGTATTCTTCCCAACTGGTAATCATATTGGGTTCTTCTTGGTTCGATTTTCTAAACACCCATTCTTTAATAATATAGTCGTCCCCAAAATAAAAGTCATAGGCGTCGCCCGGAGTATAGCCACCTTCATTATTATATGTGATCGTTAGTTTTTGCATTTTTTCATTGGACAAAGGTGCATCAGAAATACTATCATGTTTATAAGTGAAATTACTACTGTCCCAAACAAGCTGGTAAGGTGCCAAAAGCCAATATTTGTCATTAATAAATCCAGCATCCGTCTTTGCCATGATACTATCAACAGCTTTACGATTATAGCTTATGGTATCCTCATGGGTCATGAACACAACATCGTTGGATTTTGGTTTCCATAACCAAGTTCTCTCAAAATGGGATGAATCGCGATCAACGTTAAAAGTGAATTTAATACTGGAAATGTCTTTCCAGTTATTATAACCATTGGCATTGGCAATTTTTTCCAATATTGTAATATCTTTTTCTATAATTGGTTTTTCAACTTTTTTGTCGCTTTTACAACCAAAAAGTAAAACGACAAGAACGAATGGTAAAATAATGATGTTTTTCATTGATGTTGGATTTGCAGCTAAAGATATCAATAACAGAAACTTTAACCTATTTTTGTGATTGTTAAATAAAATCTACGAGTGACCTTCTTACGCAAACTGTGTCTCATAATCATAAGCAACCAATTCAATAAAAAATTGGGTGCCAATGATCCGTATAAGGATATTTCGGATGAGGAACTGGTGCTTAAAATAGTTGCCAAAAATGACTCAATGTTGTTCGGGGTGCTTTACGACCGCTACGCGAAAATGGTGTATAATAAGTGCTATGGTTTTGCAAAATCACAAAAAGAAGCAGAAGATCTTACACAAGATGTTTTCTTAATGGTGTTCGTGAAATTGGCTTCTTTTAAGGGAAAATCAAAATTTTCTACTTGGCTGTATTCGTTTACTTATAATTTTTGTGTTAATTATGTAAATCGTGATAAGGGAAGGAAAATTAGTGATAAGGCCAATGATTTAAGTGATGAGGAATACAGGTTATCGCAAGAGGTAACAGATGAGAGTTTGTTGGAATTACAGGTAGAAAAGTTAAAGCAGGCCTTAGAGATGATACCTGGTGACGATAAAACAATATTGCTTCTAAAATATCAAGATGGTACATCTATAAAGGAGCTGGAAACTACAATGGAGCTCAGCAGTAGCGCCATTAAAATGAGATTAAAAAGAGCTAAGTCCAGAGTAATAGAAGCATATAATTCGTTACCCTAATGTTAGAACAAGATAAAAATCCATTTAAGGGAATGCAGGGAGATCTTAAGGATGTTCCACCAGAATTACGTCAAAAAGTTATGAATGATGTGGCTTTGGCGAAGCTAATTCTGGAAATGGCATCATTGTTTACATCTAATTATGGTAACTTAATCTTAGGACTCTTAAAAACCAATAAAAATAAATAACTGAACCATGAAGTCACTTAACGAACTTAAAGATACGTTGTTGGATAGTTTTGGAGGTATGTTGTCATCCGCAACCGAGATGATTCCCCAAATAGTATTAGGTATAGTTGGTATCATTCTCGTATGGTTAATGATTAAGCTTATTCTTTTCATATTGAAAAGAATTTTAAAAGCTGCCAAAATTGATGTTCTTTCGCAACGTGTGGCCGATGCAAAACTTTTTGGAGATAAAGAACTTAAGATAGATTTGTTAAAGGTGGTTCTATCCTTTATTAAACTACTGTTGATTTTAATGTTCACTGTTGTTCTGGCACAATTATTAGGACTGGATGCCATATCTGACGCAATTTATTCCTTATTAGGCTATTTCCCTACATTCCTAAGCGCGATATTAATTCTTGTTGGTGGTCTTTATTTGGCTACAGTAGTAAAAAATGCTACCCTGAAACTTTTTGAATCCATGGAAGTAGGAGGTTCAAAAATGATAAGCGGCTCTTTATTTTACCTAATCACTTTTTTTGTAACTATTACTGCTTTGAACCAAGCTGGTGTTGATACCCAGATCATAACTAGTAATTTTACATTGGTACTTGGAGCTTTCTTGTTGGCCTTTGCTTTGGCATTAGGGCTTGGGGCTAGAGAAGTAGTAGGGGATTTGTTACGTACATTCTATTCTAGAAAAATATATGAGGTTGGGGATAAGGTTAAAATAGGAAAGATAGAGGGTACTGTGGAGGCCATCGATAATATTTCTATGATAGTCAAAACAAAAACTAACAAGTTGGTAATCCCTATTAAAAAGGTTGTGGATACCACTGTTGAGGTAGAAGAATAGCTTTTTATTAAATTCAGTTTTTGTCCTTTTTTATATGGGTAGGTTTCATAATTAATTCCTTAATTTTGGAACAGATTAAAATTTAAAAATATGAGTTCTAAAAAAGGTAAGATACAAGAAGCCATAGATGAGAAATTGTTAGCGGAGAGAAAGGTATTTCTATGGGGAATGGTAGATGACGATACTGCGAAACATGTTATAGATAGGTTATTGTATTTGGATATGCAGAGTAATAAGGAAATTCAATTGTATATCAATAGTCCTGGGGGATATGTTACTTCTGGTTTTGCCATGTACGATACTATAAAGTCTTTAAAAAGTCCGGTTTCTACTATTTGTACAGGTCTTGCAGCATCAATGGGTTCTATATTATTATCGGTCGGAAAAAAAGGTAGACGTTTTATTCAGCCACATGCCCAAGTAATGATACACCAGCCAAGTGGAGGTGCTAGGGGGCAGGCTTCCAATATTGAAATACAGGCGAAAGAAATAATTAAAACGAAGGAATTAAGTGCCAGAATCTTAGCCGATAATTGTGGTCAGGATTATGAAAAGGTACTTAAGGATTTCGATAGGGATTATTGGATGAATGCGGAGGAGTCTATAGTTTATGGTATAGTTGACGGAATATTGGAATAAATTAGCAGGCATAATTTGCTAAAAAAAAGTCCTTCATGATAATGAAGGACTTTTTTATGCATAGTTATAGCGGTATTATTTAGAAGCAATAACACTATTTTTAATTTGAATAATAGGGAATTCTGTTCTTCTGTTTAGCTCTAACTCTTCAGGGCTACAATCCTTCTTGCTAGTACAATGGTTAATTGGTTTTCGCTTACCATAGCCTTTGTAAGAAGTAATTCTTTCTTTCGGAACACCATTAGCTATGAGGTATTCATACGTAGATTTAGCTCTTCGCTCAGATAGGTTATCGTTATAATTATGACTGCCAACAGGATCTGTATGAGCTTCTAGTTTTATAATCATTTCTGGATAGGTAACCGTCATTACTTTTATAACTTTATCTAACTCACGAGCTGCATCAGGTCTAATATTATCCTTGTTAAAGTCAAAATATATTTTATTTAAATCTGCTAATAATTTAAGATCTAAAACTGGTTCTAATACAATGTCTTGTCTCATAATTTTTTGAGAAATAGGGACAGTAGCGGTATTAAAATATATGTTCTTATGAGGGTGTGTTTTTCTCACTGCCTCTATCATATAAGTTGTCTTTCGGTTTACAGGAAATCTATAATATCCATTTTCATCTGTCATTGTTTGTGCTACCAACGTATTGGTAATTTGATCAAACAATTTAATTTGTACACTATCTAAAGCTTGTTCATTAACACCATCAACAACATAACCTTCTACATCTAAGGCAGGTGTAAATTTAAATTTGTAAATATCGTCGCCACCCATGCCACCTTCGCGATTAGAGCTTATATAACCTTCTAAACCGTTGGGTAGACCGTAATATGCAAAATCATCGCTAGAACTATTAACAGGACTACCTAAATTTATAATATCTACAATTTCTCCTGCTTCATTAGATATAGTAGAAAACACATCTAACTGACCAAAACCTACATGACCATCAGAGCTAAAGAAAAGTTTTCCTTCCTCATTAATAAAAGGGAACATTTCGTTGCCTTCTGTATTTACTAAAGGACCGGCATTTATTGGAGACCCAACACCACCTCTATCATGTATTTCTGAATAGTAAATATCTGTGCCACCATAACCACCAGGTCTATCGGAAGTAAAATATAATCTTTTTCTATCCGCAGTTACATACGGATGGCCAGTAGAGTAGTAATCACTATTTACTCTAAGTCCTCTGTTTTCTGTCCATTCACCGTCAACTAATTTGGCACTGTATATTTTTAAATTAATTTCATCAAATGCACCGTAACCTTCTTTTTTATTAAAGAAGTTGTTTCTTGTAAAGTATATTATAGTGTCATTTTTGTAATCCGTAGAAAAAACAGCTGAACTTTCATGGAATTTGGTATTAATATTACCAACTAGTCTTTCTGGTTCTGATAATTCGTTATCTGCTTGTATTACAAATAAATCTAACCAAGGTTCTTCGTTCCACCCATACGTATCTCCTGTTACAGCATCTCTTCTTGAAGATGCGAAATATAGATCTCCGCCTCTATTAAATGTACCGAAATCGCTTTCTGTAGAGTTAAAAGTTACAGGTTCTACCTCATAACGTTGTCTACTGTTAAAAACAACAGAAGCAAGGTTGCCATCTTTTAAGAAACGTTTTATGCGCGAATCGTTCTTATTGTACTTTTTATATTTTTTCAACCATTTTTCGGATTCTTTTAGCTCACCATTACTATATAAAGCCATAGCATATTTAAAATAGTAATCTGTTGGCAAGGTAGCGTTGTTAATTACCGCTTTAAAATGGGGTATAGATTTTTTATAATCGCGTATTAATAAATAACATTCTGCTAGCTGTTGATGTGCGTAATCGCTATTTAAATCTCCCTCTATCATTTTTTCATACTCAGCAATAGCTTTTATGTATGAAAACTTACTGAAATAGTAATCTCCTTTTTTTTGCGCTCCAAATTGTGCTACGGCTAATTGTCCAACCATAAAACAAACAATAAGAATAGTAGTTTTTTTAATATGTTTCATAACGTAAGTTTTAGTTTTGGGAAAACTGTGGGATTAGAAGTATCTAGGTGATTTTATTGGTCCTTTTTCTTTTTTCTTAAATTCATAGATTAGAATAATCTCATGTGTACCTCCAGTGTATGGTTTAATAGTAGAGGTAGGTAGGTCATAGGCATATCCTAAACGAAAATCTTTGGTTAGTTGGTAGTCCATCATTGCTCCGAAATTAGAAGCATCGTTTACTCTATAAGAAGCTCCGATCCAAAATTTTTCATTAAAAAGAAAATTAGCCGTAAAGTCGTATGTGGCTGGGGCACCATTAGTAAACTTTGTAATTACTGTTGGTTTAAACTTTGTGTTTTCTGATACAT
Source organism: Maribacter sp. (assembly GCA_965662155.1). GTDB lineage: Bacteria > Bacteroidota > Bacteroidia > Flavobacteriales > Flavobacteriaceae > Maribacter. The sequence goes on from CBFIGW010000053.1 coordinate 15,661, forward strand.
CTAACACCAAACCACCAATAGCATAGTAGCTGTTACGTTCTATTGCCTGGAATTCGCCTTCGTTTAAATCTGTGTTTAATATTCTAGGAGACGAGATTCCTGCATACCATCTGTTAGAGCCAATGTAAAATCCAGCTCCAAAATTAGGGTTCCAACTATTAAAATTTGCATCGAAAAACCGGTCATTGGTATCTGGATTAGTTAGGGTGTAGTTGGTAAATCCTGCCTTTAAACCAAAAGACATTTTTACTTGTTCTGAAACCGGTACAGTGTATGAAAAATCACCATAAACATAATTGGTGTTTTCATAACCAAGTCGGTCATTTATATAGGAAATACCTAAACCTACTCTTTGGTTTCTTAAAGGAGTATGTACAGAAAATGTACTAGTTCTAGGATTACCTTCTAGGCCAGCCCATTGGTTTCTATGTAATATTGTGGCGTTTAGTGCTTCTCTACTACCAGCATATGCGGGGTTTACCGATATTGTATTATACATATACTGGGTAAATTGGGGTAGCTGTTGTGCTGTTACATTAATACCAATACTTAAAAGTAGTAGTACCATTACCAGTGTTAACTTGTTCATGGTGTGTGTTTAGGTTAAATTCTAAATAATAGCTGATACATACTGTATCGTAAATAGGTTAATTCTATATCAAAACTATTATAATCCGTTTTATTATAATTATTTAGACGTTCTAGTTCCTCTAAATTCGTTCTTTTACAATCATTTCGATTAACGGAGTTTTTTTATAGGTAAAAAAATTAATAGCGTTGTAACTATTTGATATTTAACGTATTGTTTTGGTTTGTGGTTGTTGTTCATATTGAATAATTATAATAATGTTAGGGGGGAACATTTTAGTTATAATAGATGAAAAAATAATATCTGGGTAAAACATACCAAACCCCAATTTTAAATTGGGGTTTGGTATGTTAAAGAAAATTACTGTTATTCTGAACCTAAATAAATATAACCGTTTATAGGTTCAAGGTTAGAACCAACTACATTAATTATATAATAATATGTTCCTGTTGGTAAAAATCCTGACTGACCAAAAGCATTATTAGGTGCATAGCCTCCCCAATCATTTTGATAGTTTTTAATTTCAAAAACTTTATTACCCCATCTATTGAATATCATAACATCATAAGTATAATCACAATATTCCAAGCCAGTAATTTCAAACATATCATTAACACCATCTCCGTTTGCCGTTACAGCCTTACTTATTACTATTTCGTCTAGACCACATGGTACACATTCACGATTTACTAGAATAGTAAAGTCTACATAATATTTACATTCACCTTCTGTAGAACTATAGGCAATAAGATATTCGCCAAGTGCTAAATTAGCAGGATTAAATATACTTCCTGTCATGGTAACGTCACCTTGGATTATTTCAAAAGTACCATTAGTGTCAAATCCTTCAGGTAAATAATTTATTAAATCTATAGGTTGATCTTCCACACAAATTTCAATAGTTATTTCCTGTAATTGCGGCTGAAGAACAAAGATGATTTGTTCAAAAGTAGCAGTATTATCACAAGAATCTATCACATCCCATGTTCTAATAATCATATAATCATCAGAATCTATAGCGTATTGTACTTCCTCGTTAAACGTAATCTCATAGTTGCCACATCCACCAGTGAACACTAGTTCTGGTACTTCTGGTACATCATCACCACAAATTATGGTCATTTCTTCTTCGTATGGAGAACTAACAATTGGTCCAGTAGGTTCTACAGTAATTACCTGTGTATGATCTACTGAGTTCCCAGCACAATCACTAGCAGTCCAAGTTCTTGTAACGGTGTAACCCACGGCACAGTTTGCATCGTTTGTAATGGTTTCTTCAAAAGTAACCTCAATGTCCGTTTCACAAGAATCTGTAGCGGTTAACACAGTTGCATCTGGCACCATGTTACATGCTACTGTCATGTCTTCTGGTAGCGTCTCTACAAAAGTAGGTGCAACCGTATCTTCTATTGTTATTACCTGAGTGTGCGTACGCACATTACCAACACAATCTGTAATGGTCCAAGTTCTAGTAATTGTATATTCTGTTGGGCACTCATCATCATGGCCTTCCGTTAGTTCTTCGTAATCTACAGTAATAGCACAATCGCTATCTGAAGTAATTACGTAAGCATCTGGTATAATATCACACGCTTCAATAGTTTCATCTTCTGGCCATCCTTCATTTCCGTCATTATCAATAATGTTAACGGTAGCAATATTATTTGCTAATATTCCAAGAAGAGGGGTAGAGATGTTTTCTAGAATAACTCTAAAGTTCTCTGTTTCTTCAATAATAATGTCATCAATAATTGGAATTATAATTGATTGTCTATTTGCATTAGTAGCGCCAAAACTTAACGTTTGTGTGTTACGCGGAGCCTCAGTATAATCTAAAGGTTGTATCGCAGTACCATCTACAGAATAGAATTCTACAGTAAATGCATTTTGTACAGGTGCATTTAATACTACATCTAAAGTTACCGTACCAGCATCTTCATTTACATCAATAGACGTAAGGTCAAATTCTACACCAAAATTCAGTGGGTCAACATCATCATCTGTAATTGTACCCACAGCTGTATCATCAATCATATTAATTAATGGGTGCGATATAGCATCTAATGTAATGTTTAGGTTTTCATCACCCTCTATCACTGGGTCATTGATTATAGTAACCACAACATTTTGTGTATCATTATTGGCAGTACCCGCAGGGAATGTAACGCTACCAGTAGCCACTACTACGGTATAATCATCTGGTGAAATAGCCGAACCATCGGTTACAGTAAAGTCAACAGTAAATTCATCTTGTACCGTAGGTCCAGTGTATGATATTACAAAATCAGCAGTACCACCAGTAACATCTTCGGCAACCGTAAAGTCGGCCACAGCAATACCTTCGGTAGCACTTGGTAAATCACTATCAGTAATAATGCCCACAGCTGTATCGTCAATCATATTAATTAATGGGTGCGATATAGCGTTTAAGGTAATGTTTAGGTCTTCATCACCTTCAAGTAAAGCATCGTCAATGATAGTAACCACAACATTTTGTGTATCATTATTGGCAGTACCCGCAGGGAATGTAACGCTACCAGTAGCCACTACTACGGTATAATCATCTGGTGAAATAGCCGAACCATCGGTTACAGTAAAGTCAACAGTAAATTCATCTTGTACCGTAGGTCCAGTGTATGATATTACAAAATCAGCAGTACCACCAGTAACATCTTCGGCAACCGTAAAGTCGGCCACAGCAATACCTTCGGTAGCACTTGGTAAATCACTATCAGTAATAATGCCCACAGCTGTATCGTCAATCATATTAATTAATGGGTGCGATATAGCGTTTAAGGTAATGTTTAGGTCTTCATCACCTTCAAGTAAAGCATCGTCAATGATAGTAACCACAACATTTTGTGTATCATTATTGGCAGTACCCGCAGGGAATGTAACGCTACCAGTAGCCACTACTAC
>CBFIGW010000054.1:0-18551 GCA_965662155.1 Maribacter sp.
TCAACACCTTTTGTAGTGGTAGAATTACCAGCAATTACCAATCCACCCCAATCTCCTGGTGATTGACTATCAGAAGTCATTACCACGGGTTCTGAAGAGGTACCCTGAATATCAATTTTTGCCCCTTTCTGTACAACGATATATGTACTTGTTTCATCTCCTGAAGCTGCAGCGGCTGTAATTGTAGTTCCGGCAGGAATAGTCAATGTTGCTCCATTTTCAATACTAACTTCACCATCTAAAGTATAGGTATTTTGAATTTCAAGAGTTAAGTCTTCCGTAATGGGGCTAATGGCAGCTAAGTTAATCGATTCTGTACAAGAAGAACAAGATGATCCACCGCAATCTACACCGGTTTCGTCTCCGTTCTGAATGCCATCTGAACATGTAGGTTCTTCTTCGCAAGCGTTAGCACATGTGCCACCGCAGTCGACACCTGTTTCAGTACCATTTTGTATTCCATCACTACAGGTGGGTCCTGGAGTGTCATCATCTTTGTCACAACTTACAGTTAGCACGGCAGTTGAAATAAAGAGAAGTAAAAATTTAAAGATTCTCGTTTTCATAATTAGGATTTAAATGTTTAAATAAAATGTTCTAAAATTAAAATGAATAGGTAAGCCCAATTCCAATGGTTCTACCTAGTTTATATGACCTCACGGTTTCAGTTCTAACAATTCTTTCTGGTGCATTAGGGCCTAGCCTTTCATTAATATCACTTGAAAAATTCCTTATATCATTTCTATTATCAAGAACTCCCTGCGTTCTTTTAATTTCTGGGTTCAATAGGTTTTGACCGTTTAAGGAAACTTGCCATTTCTTGGCGAATTCTTTACTAATTCTACCGTTAAGAACAACAAAACCTTTTTCTATAATATTGTCATTGTAGGAATAGTCATAAATATTGAAACCTTCTGGGCTACCCAACACATAAATTTTATCTGATGCATAATTTGCGTTTAGAGAAGCAGAGAAAGGGTTTTCTGATGAAGTCTTTAAATTTAAGTTAGAGTTCAAGATGAAATCAGAGGCACCCTCAAGTCCAGTTGAATTGTTGGTCCCGAATTTGAAGAAATCTGTGGCACTTGAACCATCTTCTGTAGGTACAAATTTTAAATCTTGTTCGTGGTGCATAACCGTTGCATTGAATACAAGACTTAAATCAATACCAGAATACTCATCGTTTTGCTCGTTATAATTGGGCTTTAATATATTTAGTTTACTCTCCAGTTCTAGTCCAAGAACTTCAGCTTTTTCCCCAGTATTTTCATAAGTCCAAATACTCTCACCTCCTCTTTGAACGGTTCTATTAATAGGATCTTTAATATCCTTGTAGAAAACTGCGAGAGAAACCAACTGGTCGTTCGTTGGAAAGAATTCCCATTTAATATCAAAATTATTTGTGAATGATGCGGTAAGATTTTCAGCATTACCAGTAACCTCTTGTCCAGAGGGAGCAACGTATCTAAAAGGTGCTATTTCTTTAAATTCTGGTAGTGTAATTGTTCTACTAGCAGCAAAACGAAGCGCATTCTTTTCATTTAAAGTATACTTAAGGTTTAAACTTGGGTAAAAATTCTGATATTCCTGATTGGTTTCACCTACTAGACGGGTGCCACTACCACCAACATCATAGATAACATTAATATCATCTTTTTGAGCTCTTAGACCAGCATTTACATTCAGTTTGTTAAGTGCCACATTAAAATCTATATAAGCAGCTTGAGAAGTAAATTCACCCGTATATATATCTTGGGGAACTCCGTTTGCGTTAAGACTTAATCTACGAACTTCTATTGAACCGTTGCCAAAGTTTTGCGTTGAGAGAATACTGTTTAAATCGTCTAGGCTTGAAGAACGCGTACTAAATCTATCAACATCGGTGGACTCAACTACTCCAACAAATTCAGAGCTAAAGTCTCTTTCTTTATTCCGGTAAAAAACTCCTAACTCTATATCAAAACCCTTGTTAGAATCCTCCTCTTTAATAATGTGTAAAACATCATTTATAAAACCATTGTATTCAACGTCCTCAATAAGCTGGGCCGCTTTTCTTTGATTGAATCCACCTTGAGAATTCAATGCAACCGAACTTTCTGGATTGGTATCGAAGAATACTTGATTACGAATACGATTTGGTTCATCAGCATTTAACAGGTTGTAACCAAAAGCCCAATTTAAATTATTTTTATCAGACAGTTTGTGTTCACCGATTAATTGACTAACTAAAAGTTTGGTTTGTTTAGTGTTTTGATCTCTAACGAATTCTAAAGGAATGCCAAAACTGCTAAAGGCCCCAGTATCATCACTTACCTGTGCTTCCCCGTTTCTTCCGAATTCAACTACATCGTCGTTTAATGTGCTTAAATATGTTGTAGTAGACTTTAATTTGTTCTTATCATTAATAAACCAAGTTAAATCTAACAATGCCGTATTGTTTATCTCTGATTGAAAAGTTGTGTAGTCATTCGCGCCTACTTGAACAAAACCGTATTCCAAAATTTGATATATCCCTTCATTATAACGGTAACTTTCATCATGAGATCCGGTAAGTATAAATGAAAGTTTTCCATCAAAAAACTTTTTTCCAAGAGCAAGGTTTAAACCATAGTTGTAAGGATTGCTTTTAATACTGGGGTCCCAAGACTGTTCGGTAAGTTGTTGAACAAGGTTGCTGTTGGCGTCGTAAAACCCAAAAGTGGTTTCATCTGCTAGATTTGGGCTTATTTTAAAATTGTCTTTAGCACCAGTCTCATTTACAGAAGAGTTAACACCACCAGAAATGCCCACGCTTAGTTCAGAACTTCCAATTAACTCTCTTGATGTAATATTTATGTTACCCGAAGCTTGATCAGCAGATGTTCTAGATGAATATGTTTTGCTAATACTTACGTTCTGAATTACTCTTGTAGGAAATAAGCCTAGATTAATATTCTTTTTATCAACGTTGTCAGATGGAATTGGTAAACCATTTAAGGTCGTAGATAAATACCTATCACCAAGACCTCTAACAAAAATATCACCGGAAGCCTCGCTTTCAGAAACACCAGAAATTTTAGTCGTGGCAGTTTTGGCATCAGAAATCCCTAAATCACCTAATTCTTTAGCACCAATACTTTCTACTACGGTTACAGCGTTTTTCTGGTCAAGTAATAGGGCAACCTCAGAATCTTTTCTTGCCACTGTAGTAACTACTACTTCATCTAAGGATACACCCTCTGAAGCACTCATAGGCACGTTAATAGTGGTTACTTTACCTGCCTCAACAGCAATGTCAGGTATTTCTACAGTTTCGTATCCAAGGTAACTAATGACTACCGTATACGTTCCTACCTCAAGGCCGTCAATCTCATAAAGTCCATCAAAATCTGAAGTAGCTCCTTTTGTAGTACCTTTAATAAGTACATTTGCAAACGCTAAAGGGTCATCGTTATATTCTTTGTCGGTAAGTTTTCCAACAATGCTGCCAGTTTCTTGAGCGGATAGATAAACTGTGCAAAATAAAACTAAAATAGGTAATAAATTCTTCATTAATAATTATGTTCTAATAAGCCGCAAAGAACGCTAGGAGGTGTAAAAGTCGGGTTATGGGTATGTTAAATGTATATTGCAATAATGTTAGTTAAATGTTACTATATTAAATCAACGTTAAGTGACTCTGTGATAATAGTATTATCTTTATTTTTGGTGAAATAACCTTACGTAACAACCATGAAAAAGAAGGATATAAAAATACTATTAGTGGACGATGAGCCGGATATTCTGGAGATTGTAAGTTATAATCTGTCTGCGGAGGGTTATGATGTGTATACGGCTAAGAATGGAGCTGAAGGTGTTGCCAAAGCTAAAAAGAAGCAGCCTCACTTAATTATTTTAGATGTTATGATGCCAGAGATGGATGGTATTGAGGCTTGTGAAATCATAAGGAGGACCCCAGGATTGGCAAATACCGTTATTACCTTTTTAACGGCTCGTGGGGAAGACTATTCCCAGGTTGCCGGATTTGATGCTGGTGCAGACGATTATATTACCAAGCCCATTAAGCCTAAAGTACTGGTGAGTAAAGTAAATGCCCTACTTCGTAGACTAAAACAGGAAGATGATTCCCAAGCGGATATTACCAAAGTGGGAGACATTGTTATTGACAGGGAGGAGTACAAGATCGTTCAGAAAGGCAAGGAAATAATTCTACCGAGAAAAGAGTTTGAATTGCTGGCCCTTTTAACCTCGAAACCAAGCAAGGTTTTTAAAAGAGAGGTCATCTTGGATAAAGTTTGGGGCAATGAGGTAGTAGTTGGTGGCCGTACCATAGACGTACATATTCGTAAGCTAAGGGAAAAAATAGGGGAGAATCATTTTAAAACGGTTAAAGGCGTAGGATATAAGTTTGTGCTATAATGGCTGTCCAGTCCAAAAAATCGTATCGATTTGCATTTCGATCGGCAATTTATATTACGTTATTTTCAACTTTAATTTTAGGGGTACTACTATGGCAGTTTAATCTATTTAGCTGGCCATTGCTGGTGATACAGGCTGTTCTGTTCTTTATATTGTTATTCGCTTTCCTTCAATATAGAATAGAAAAATTCATCTATAAACGAATAAAAAAAATATATGATGATGTGGCCCTTTTAGAGTCAAGTTCGTTAACCTCGGGTGCCATTACTACAGATATGCGTACCCTTACTGCAGAAATAGAAAAATTTGCCAAGGATAAAAAAGTGGAGATTGACACCCTTAAAATCCGCGAAGAGTACAGAAAAGATTTTTTGGGCAACGTATCCCATGAACTAAAAACACCATTGTTTACTGTGCAAGGGTATCTTGAAACTTTGTTAGATGGTGCCATTGATGATAAGAATATTCGAAAAAAATATATTTCTAGGGCCAATAAAGCAGTTGATAGGCTTATTTATATTGTAAAGGACCTTGATCTAATTACAAAACTAGAGGTGGGAGACCTAAGGCTGGAAAAAATACCTTTTGATATTATAGAATTGATACAAAGTGTGTTTGACCTTTTGGAAATGAAAGCGGCCAAAAAGAACATTGTATTGACTTTTGATATGATGTACAAAGAGCCTATAATGGTATATGCGGATAAGGAAAAGATTCAGCAGGTACTTACAAATCTGCTAGTAAATTCCATTAAATATGGGAATGATAATGGTACCACGGAGATAAGTGTAGAAAACCTAGTTAAAAATAAGGTTATTGTAAGGGTTACCGATAATGGAGAAGGAATCCCCGAAAGTCATATCCCACGCCTATTTGAGCGTTTTTATAGAGTAGACCAGAGTGGTAGTAGAAAAGAAGGGGGTTCTGGTTTAGGGCTCGCCATTGTAAAACATGTGATAGAGGCACATAAGGAGAAAATATATGTGGAGAGTTCATTGGGTGTTGGGTCTGAATTTTCCTTTACCCTAGAGAAAAGTCCAAAAGAAATTATAGAAGAGCAATAAGGGGCACCCTTTCTAATTTTCTTAGCTTTGTCCAATATTTTTATGAATTGTGGGAAGCAAAAACAAGCTGAAGAGATTTAAAGAGAACGAGACATTTAAAAATGTCATACAACCAACCAGGGAACAAGTTACCAAAGGATTTGCCTATAAAGGCAAATGGAAAGATTTTTTCGGAAACAATAACCCTATAGTAGTAGAGCTTGGTTGTGGAAAAGGAGAATATACGGTAGGACTTGCACGTAAAGAACCCAACAAAAATTTTATTGGTATAGATATTAAAGGGGCCAGGTTTTGGAAAGGGGCAAAAACTGCCTTGGAAGAAGGTCTGGATAATGTCGCTTTTGTACGTACACAAATAGAATTGGTAGACTTGATATTTGGGAAAAATGAAGTTTCAGAGATATGGATTACTTTTCCTGATCCACAAATAAAATATAAGCGTACAAAACACCGTATGACCAATCAAGCATTTTTGGAAAAGTACAAAACAGTTTTGAAACCTAAAGGTCTTGTAAATTTAAAGACCGATAGCGAATTTATGCACGGGTATACCTTGGGACTTTTGCACGGACTAGGTTTGGAAGTCGTATATGCCAACCACGATGTTTATAAAAATGAAGGTAGTCCCGATGAGGTTTTGGGTATTCAAACTTTCTATGAAAATCAGTATCTTGAAAAAGGGAAACCAATTACCTATATTCAATTTAGGGTGAACTAACCAAATGGAACACTTGTTAATTCTTTTTTTTGCTACATTTTCAGCTGCTTTTATGGCAACCGTACCACCTGGGTTATTAAATATGAACGCAGCTAAGACCAGCGTTGAAAAAGACAAGCTAAATGGTGTGATTTTTAGTCTTGGTGTATCTACCATGATCATGTTACAGGCCACTGTGGCCGTATTTATTTCCAAATTTTTAGATCGGAACCCAGAAGTAGTTTCTGTTTTACTGAAAATTGCATTGGTAGTATTTGCTGTCTTGGCGATTTACTTCTTTTTAGCTGCCAGAAAAAATAAGAAAAAGGAAATAAAAACAATAAAAATTAGTAAACGGAACAGCTATTTCAAAGGTGTTTTTTTGGCTGGGATCAATTTATTGACAATTCCTTACTACAGCGGGCTTAACATTATGTGGAACGCCTCTGGTTGGATCAAGTTTATGGTTTGGGATATCATTGTTTTTGTATTGGCCGCTGGTATGGGAACTTTTTCTGTATTGTATCTATATGTTTTTTATTTTGATAAATTGGAACATAAAACAGACCGTTTTGCTAAGAATGCCAATTACATTTTATCCGTTTTAATGTTGGTTTTATTAATCATTACCATAGTACGGGTCTATAATCATTAAAATGGCCGACAATCAAAATTTTTTTCAAAAAGTATATGAGGTGGCGAGGCAAATTCCTTATGGGCGTGTTACCTCCTACGGAGCTATAGCCAAATATTTAGGTGCTGCCCGAAGTGCGAGAATGGTTGGTTGGGCCATGAACGCTTCTCACAATATGGAAGATATACCTGCACATAGGGTAGTAAACAAAGCCGGGCTGCTAACTGGAAAACATCATTTTGACGGGACCAATTTAATGCAACAATTATTGGAAAGTGAAGGTGTTGAAGTTGTTGATAATCAAATCCAGAATCTAGAAACTATTTTTTGGAACCCTTTTAAGGAATTGGAATAGTCAATATTGCAATATAAGTTAGAACACTAATCAAATGTTAGGGTAAATTGAGTGTTCTCGTCAGATATCACATGAATACTGCCCCCATGCAATCGCATAATTTGCTTGGATAAACTTAAGCCTATTCCTGTCCCTGATGATTTAGTGGTAAAAAAAGGAACGAATATTTCATTGAGGATATCTGGAGGAATAGTAGGACCATTATTCCACACTTTAATATACTTTTTATTCAGTTCATCAATTCCTGCAATAAACTTAATAGAGCCGTTTTCCTGATTTTCCATTGACTGTTTTGCATTTTTGCCTAGATTCAGCAATACTTGTATAATTTGTTTTTGATCAATGTATAGTTCCAAGTTGTTCGGTTCTATACTTATTTCAATATCTATTTTAGAGTTCTCTTTTTGTTCATTCAACAAAACACTTACCCTTTCTAGAACATGTATTGCGGAAACCAATTCTTTATCTGGTTCTGGAACACTTAAAAAAGTTCTGTAGGACTGCACGAAGCTCATAAGATCATTTCCCTGGTCTTTGATTACCCCTAGCCCTTTTGCAGTATTCTTAATTTGATCTTTGCTTAGCACCTCTGGCGTAGTTAAAAGTTGGTCTGATTTAAAATATTTAAGAATAGATTCGGAAATGGAGGTTATTGGGGTAATAGTATTCATTATTTCATGGGTAAGCACACGAATTAGTTTTACCCAAGAATCAGTTTCTTTTTCATCAAGTTCCTTATGTATGTCATGAACAACAACTAGGAGTAATTGTTCTTCTTCAATAGTAATTGGTGTGCATTTTAAACTTAATTCCCTTTTACCTCTTTCATTGCTCAACATAAATATGGTATTATTAAAAGGCTTTATGTTTTTAAACAATTGGTAGAGTTTCTTATCTATCTGGTTAAGTTGCTTCACATGGTTGAGGGGCCTATAGTTCAATAAATTTTGTACCGTAGGGTTGGCGTATAGAATATGGCCTTTAGCATTGATCGTAAAAATACCAATATCTGCCTGCCTTAAAATTTCTTGATAATATTGTTCCTGAGCTTGTTTTTTAAGGTGTATATCTTGAATCATGCTATTTAACATATTCAAGCTATGGTTAAGTTCTTCTAAGGATTTAACGCTTAATTTTTCTGGAAATCTAAGGGTGAAATCTTCATTTTTAATGGCATCAAAGAAGTAGGCTATTTTTCTGTTGGTCTGGTTTACATAATTGATTAGCGATATCGTTTGCACTACCAAGATTAGAGTGGCGACACCCCCAACTATGTATTGTGAATTGAAGAAAAAATAGGTTCCAATAACAACGGTCATTGAAATAAACACAATGCGTAGAACCAATTGTATATAAATATGACGACTTACCATTATTTGCCAGATTTTTTAAGCTTATTATAAAGTGTTTGCCTTGTAATACCAAGTTGTTCTGCTGCTGCACTGTAGTTACCATCATTTTGTTGTAGCGCATTGGTGATCATTACAATCTCCATTTCTTCAAGCGTACTTGTTTTAGCCTCATTGGCCAATGGACTCTTAATTTCCAATAGAAAATCTATAGGCTTTAATACATTGCCTTCTGCCAATATAACGGCTCTTTCCATGGTATGAAGGAGCTCCCTAATATTACCTGGCCATTTGTAACCCATTAGTTTTTCTTGTGCCGCTTGATTTATTTTTAACCCTTGCTTCCCATATTTATTTATAAACTTATTAAGATAAAAGTCCGCCAAAATAAGAATGTCACCTTCCCGGTCTCGCAATGGAGGTACATTTACACGGATAGTATTTATCCTGTATAGTAGATCTTCCCTAAATAGTCCATCAATTACCATTTGGTCAAGATTGCAATTGGTAGCGCATATCAATCTTATATCAATTTTAATAGGTTTGTTAGAACCCACCTTTACAATTACCCTGTTTTGGATAGCCGAAAGTAGTTTTGCCTGCGCCTGTAATGATAAATTTCCTATTTCATCCAAGAAAAGGGTGCCACCATTCGCTGCCTCAAATTTACCAATGCGGTCTTCATTGGCATCGGTAAAGGAACCCTTTATATGTCCAAATAATTCACTTTCAAATAGGCTTTCTGAAATGGACCCCATATCAACGGAAATGAATACTTCGTTATTTCTAGTTGACAGTTTATGAAGTTCCCTTGCAATTAATTCCTTTCCAGTACCATTTTCTCCTGTAATTAAAACATTAACATCTGTTTTGGCTACTTTTTGCACAAGACTTAATACAGAGTTTAGCGCCTTTGAATTACCTATTATATAATTGTTATTTTGGTTGATTACCTGTTTTAGACTGCTTTGTTTTTCCTTAAGTTGACTTACCTCTTTTTTAGATTTTCTAAGTTCGTAGGCTGATTTTACCGTAGTTAAAAGCCGTTCATTGTTCCAAGGTTTTAGAATAAAGTCCGACGCTCCTTCTTTTAGTGCTTCCACCGCCAAATCAATGGCACCATAGGCGGTCATCATTATAACAGAGATATGTGGGGTTTGTTTTTTTATTTCCCGAAGCCAATACAATCCTTCATTTCCTGTGTTTACACCAGCGGAAAAATTCATATCCAAAAGAATGATGTCAATCTGGTTTAGATTTGGAAAGGAGGTAATCTGATTGGGGTTAGAAATTGTTTGAACACTAGTAAATTCAAACTGTAATAAAATTTCCATGGCGCTAAGAACGCTCTTGTTATCGTCTATAACTAGAATTTTAGCATCAATCATAATTAAATATTTCAACTACTTTTTATAAAACTACTAAGACAAAAAATAGAAAATTCAAAAGTGTAAAATATTTTTACAATATCTGTAAAGTTATTTTACACAATCTATTTGAATGCAAAGATGATACTATTTTAAACAACTGAAAATCAATAAAATAAGATTATGGCATGTTAATAGTAACTAGTTTGGCATAGCAATTTAGAATATGAGTAAAAAAATTAAAATATCAATCTATTTCATTCTTGTTTTGGTTACTGGGTTAAGGGCACAGGACAAATGGTCGCTAGATGAATGTGTAGCTTATGCTTTGGAACATAACCTACAGCTTAATGATTTTAAATATACCAACCAATCCAATAAAGAAACATATGCACAATCCATTAGAAACTTACTGCCTTCTGTAAATGCGTCGTCCAATTATATAATTAATTTTGGTAGAAGTACAGACCCGTTTACCAATGATATTGTAACAACAGATTTCTTCACCAATAATTATTCCTTGGAATCCTCTATAGATTTGTTTCAAGGCTTCCAAAAAATCAATGCTATTAAGGCTTCCAAATTTTTGTACAAGGCAACACAAGAAGAAGTGTTACAGCAAAAGTTTTTATTGGCGTTTAATGTAATGCAAGCATTTTATGACATCCAATTTTTTAAAGGATTGGTGGATATATCCAATGAGCAGTTGGCAGTGTCACGATCCAATTATGATTTGGTAAAAAAGCAGATAGAACTTGGTTTAAAAGCAGGAGCTGATTTATACGAGGCTGAATCTCTACTATTAACGGATGAATTAAACCTAACACAGAGTAAAAATCAATTGTCTACCGCTAAATTAACGTTGATACAGGCTATGAGCCTTGATAACGTATCGGATATCAATATTCAAGAAACTTTGGTAGACTCATCCATGGATGTAGGAACAGGGGAAATTAAATCGGACACTATCTATAATGCTGCCCGTGACTTTTTACCCTTAATTAAGGCCCAAGAACTTAGGGCTAAAGCTGCAAAGAAACAGGTAGCGGTCTCAAGAGGTAGATTGTATCCTTCACTTTCACTATTTGCAGGTGTTGGAACAGGTTATTTTGAAACTACCAGGGATACTCTAGGTAAAACTTTACCTTTTAGAGAGCAATTTAGGGATAACACATCCCAATATATTGGGGTAAGCCTTAGCGTTCCCATCAGTAACGGCTGGTCTGCCAGATCAAGGGTAAAGCAGTCCAAAATTGAAAAACTTAGGGCAGAAAATAATTTAAAAACACAGGAACAGGTTCTTTTTCAAACCATTCAACAATTGGTTCAAGACCATAATTCACTATTAGTAGAATTGGCGCAGAGCAATAAGAAAGTAGAGGCTCAAAATCTGGCATTTACTATAGCTCAAAAGCGTTACGAAAAAGGATTGATCAATGCTCTGGAGCTTTTTACCGCAAAGAATTTATTTGCTAGTGCACAGAATGAAAATTTACAGGTACACCTTCGTTCAGAAATAAATAAAAGCACATTGAATTTTTACAGGGGGTTACCGGTATTTAATATTAACTAGAAAGATTACTAAGTAAAATGGATATAAAAATAGAAAAGAAAAAAGGCTTGCGGCCTAAACATTATGGCTATATAGCTATAGGCATTTTAATATTGTTTGTTGGCTATCAACTTTTATTTGCAACGTCTGTATCTACCTTCAGGGCGGAAAAGGATAAGCTTAGTATTGCTGAGGTTAGCCAGGGCAAGTTCGATGATTATATAACTATAAATGGTAATGTGGCACCTATTACCACTATTTATATGGATGCTTATGAAGGAGGACGGGTTACTGAAAAATTGATAGAAGAAGGAGCAACCGTAAAGAAAGGGGATATCATTTTAAAGCTGGAGAATATGAACCTTTACGAGCAAATTTTAGCTAGTGAAAGTAATCTTGCCTTAAAACAGAACGATCTTAGATCTACCAAATTAACTTTTGATTCTCGCCAAGTAGAAGGTAGACGTTCATTGGCTACGGCAAGCACCGATTTGCAGCGTTTAAAACGAAACTATGAGCAAAATAAGGCGCTTTATGAAGATGAGTTGATCTCTAAGGAAGAATATCTGTTATCTAAAGAAAACTTTGAGTTGTCGCAAAAACAATACGACATTGTTAAATTACAGACAGAGCAAGATGATCAACTTAGAAAAACGTCACTTACTGGTTTAGATGCGGATTTGGCCAGAATGCAAAAAACATTGGGCATGGTGTATCAAAGGTTAGACCACTTAAATGTTAGGGCACCGGCAGATGGTCAATTAGGTTTTTTAGATGCTGAAATTGGTCAGAATATATCACAGGGACAGCGAATAGGACAGATAAATGTACTTACGGACTTTAAGATAGAAGCCGCAATTGACGAGCATTATATTGATCGTGTTCAAAGGGATCTTGTTGCGGTCTTAGAAAGAAATGGAACAGATTATCCTTTACGGTTGCGGAAAGTATATCCCGAAGTTAGAAACGGGAGGTTTAGGGTAGATCTCGTTTTTACCGGCGATAGACCAGAAACAATTAGAGCTGGTCAAAGCTATAACATTAAATTACAGTTGGGGGAGTCTAGCAATGCATTACTATTACCTAAAGGAAGTTTTTTTCAAAGTACTGGCGGTCAGTGGATATTTGTTGTAGGGCCAAATGGAGATGAAGCCTTAAAAAGACCTATTAGGGTAGGGAAACAGAATTCTAGATATTATGAAGTTTTAGAGGGTCTGGATGCAGGTGAACAAGTTATTACGAGCAACTATGATAGCTTCGGGGAAGCAGAGCGAATAGTGTTAAAATAGAACAGGTACTGTCACAAACGACAGCTTATAAAGTCATTATAATAATCGATTAAATACAACGAATAAAATGATAACAATTAAAAACTTAAAAAAGAGCTTTAGAACAGAGGAAGTAGAGACCTTGGCGCTGAACAATGTTAATCTTCATGTGGAAGATGGTGAATTTGTGGCCATCATGGGTCCGTCCGGTTGTGGGAAATCTACCCTTCTTAATATTATAGGAATGCTCGACAATCCTACAGATGGCAGCTACAATTTTGCCGGAAATGAAGTGGGAGGTCTCAAGGAAAGCCAACGGACCCAGTTACGAAAAGGAAATCTGGGATTTGTTTTTCAAAGCTTTAACCTTATAGACGAACTAACTGTTTATGAAAATGTAGAATTACCCCTTATCTACTTAAAAATGGGTAAAGCGGAACGTAAGGAAAAAGTAATGAAGGTATTGGAGCGGATGAAAATTGCACATAGGGAAAAACATTTTCCACAGCAATTATCGGGTGGTCAACAGCAACGTGTAGCCATATCCAGGGCGGTAGTTACCAATCCCAAACTTATTCTTGCCGATGAACCGACAGGAAATTTGGATTCAAAAAACGGAATTGAGGTAATGAACCTTTTGACCGAATTAAATCAAGAAGGTACAACTATAGTTATGGTTACGCATTCAGACAGAGATTCGCATTATGCCCATAGGGTAGTAAATCTGTTTGATGGGCAAATTGTAACGGAGAGTCAAAACAGGGCCATTGGAGCCATAATATAATAGGGGTTTATTCATCAATCAAAATCAAACCAACCAAACTTTTCCACTAATCATGGATTTAGACTAAATCATCAACTTATACTGAGCGTAGTCGAAGCAACAAAAATATTAATCATGTTAAACAATCAAAATCGAACAGAAATGACAAGGAACTACTTTTTTTCAATAAAACGCTCAGGTCTTTTGTTGGCAGTAGCACTTTTTTCTAATGTGTTAGTGGCTCAAAACACCCATACTGTAGAAGCTTTTGACAAGGTTATTGTAAGTCCTCATATTGAGGTGACATTTAAAGAGGGAGAAAGGGAATCAGTAGAAATAGTTAATTCTCGTTTGTCTGAAAACAAAATCAATATAGAGGTTAAGGGAAAAACTTTGCAACTATATCTTGATGGTGCTAAAGTGATAACAAAGTCAGAGAAAGCTAATAATGACCAATGGAAAGGTAAAAAATCTATTTATACAGGAACTATGGTTACAGCAGTAGTGACATACATATCTTTAAAGGAATTGTCACTAAGGGGCGAGGAAACCTTTTTGTGTGAGAGCCTTTTAAATTCTGAAAAATTTAAGCTAAGTCTATATGGTGAATCCAAAGTATACTTAAATGAAGTGAATTTTGAAGAAATGAAAACTACAGTCTATGGTGAAAGTTATTTGGAGATAAAGAAAGGGTCAATTGGCAAACAAAAAATTGTTGCCTATGGTGAGACTAAAATTAATTGTGAAGAAATAGCTAGCGCCGATACAAAAATTACAGCTTACGGTGAAGGTAGTTACCGGGTAAACGCAGGAAAAAATTTAAAGGTTACTGCTTTTGGAGAGGCAACGGTTGCATATTCTGGAGCTGCACAGCTGCAGAAAGGGTTAATAATTGGAGAAGCAGAGATTATAAAAATTAAGTAATCGCCGGTGTCTATTCATAAAATCATCAAATCAAAAAATCATCGATCATGTTTAAGAACTACATTAAAATAGCCTGGAGAAGCTTAAAAAAACAACCCTTCTTTACATTCCTAAATACTTTTGGCTTGGCCATAGGTATGGCGGGAGCCTTACTTATTTCATTGTACATCCATGATGAATTGAGTTATGACACCATGTTTGCGGATGCTGATAGAATTTATAGGGTAAACGCCGATATTAAGTTTGGTGGAGATGCACGAAAGTATGCCGTGACACCGGCTCCAATGGCAGATGCATTAAAAAGTGATTTTTCTGAAATAGAACTGGTCACACGATTCAGGACACGGGGAAGTGCCCTTGTAAGAAAAGTGGATGCAACGGCCAACGTTAAGGAGGAGCAAACTACTTATGTGGATGCCACATTCTTTGAAATGTTTGGCGTAGAAATGTTGGCGGGTGATGCAGAAACCGCTTTAAACGACCCCAATACTATAGTAATGACCAAAACAGCTGCGGAGAAGCACTTTGGTATTTCTAATGCCATTGGTCAAAGCTTATTATTAAACAATGATGAAACCTACACAGTCACCGGTGTTATTGATGATTTACCAAGAAATTCTTTCTTAAGGGACTATACCTTATTTCAATCTATGGAGGGGTATGAAGATGCTAAAATTGTGAACTGGGGCAGTAACAACTATCAAACCTTTTTTAAACTGATCCCAACTGCGGATGTAGAGGATATTAAAGTGCCTTTAGAAGGTTTTTTGGGTAAATATGTAGTTCCTGGAGTTCAACAGTTTATGCCTGGGATAACCGAGGAGCAATTCAAAGCGGCAGGGAATTATCTCATTTATAGCACAATACCATTAACCGATATTCATTTGAGTTCTAATCTTGTAGCGGAGATAAGTTCTAATAATGATATGCAAAGCATTTATATTCTCTCTTTTATAGCCATATTTTTAATTGTTTTGGCCAGTGTAAATTTTATGAACCTATCTACGGCACATTCTTTAAAAAGAGCCAAAGAGGTAGGAGTCCGTAAAACACTGGGTTCCAATAAAGGTGATTTGGTAAGGCAGTTTTTGGTGGAGTCAGGATTAATTTCCTTTTTATCATTGGTTTTGGCCTTGCTATTAGCTTACATAGCGTTGCCGTTTTTTAATTCGTTGGCTGCGAAGGACATTTCAATACCAATTTTGAGTCCATTTTTCTGGTTGATATTGCTTGTTTCTGTAGTTCTATTAGGCCTGTTTTCAGGTAGCTACCCAGCTTTTTTTATGTCACGGTTTATGCCTGTAAAAGTTTTAAAAGGAGGTGGACAAAGTAGTGTTGGAGGAGGAAAAATTAGAAATTCATTGGTTGTTTTCCAATTTGCGATATCTGTATTTTTAATTGTTAGCACTTTAGTGGTCTACCAACAATTAAAATTTATTCAAGGGAAGGATCTTGGTTTTTCAAAAGACCAGGTGTTGGTAATTAATGATGTTTATACCGCAGGTAACAAGGCAAATTCATTTAAGGAGCAAGTAAAGCAATTAGGATTTGTCAAAAACGCCACATTAAGTAGTTTTTTGCCAACACCCTCCAGTAGAAGTGACTCTACTTTTAGCCCGGAAGAAGGGCTCACGGAACAGGATAATGCCGTAAGTATGCAGACTTGGGGTGTTGATTATGATTATGTCTCCACCATGGATTTTGAATTTGTGGCAGGTCGTGATTTTGATAAGAATTTTGGTAATGACTCTACGGCCATAATCATAAATGAGACCGCAGCTAAAGTAATGAGGTTAAGTCCAGAAGAGGCCATTGGAAAAAGATATAGTCCAGATTTTAATTCGGAAAACCCTGAGTTTTTTACGGTGATAGGAGTGCTAAAGGACTTTCATTTTGAATCGTTAAAAGATGAGATAGATGCGTTAAGCCTTCGTTTATCCGATAGGGCCTATGCCTTGGCCGTAAAAATAGAAGCGGGGAATATGGAGGATGCCGTTACAGGTATAGAGAGCGTCTGGAATACCATTGTACCTGGTGAACCCTTTAATTACTATTTCATGGATGATTCTTTTAATAATACCTACCAAAGTGAACGTAGGTTAGGTAATATTTTTGTCATTTTCACCGTGCTTTCCATTTTTATTGCATGTTTGGGGTTATTTGGATTAGCTGCTTTTAATGCCCAAAAAAGAACCAAGGAAATCGGAGTTAGAAAGGTATTGGGTGCTTCCGTAAGCCAGATTTCTTATCGCCTTACATTAGACTTTCTAAAATTAGTGGTCATATCAATTCTAATTTCGCTTCCCATTGGTTGGTTTGTAATGACCAAATGGCTAGAAGATTTTACATATAGAATAGAAATAGGATGGTGGGTTTTTGCGCTCGCGGCACTATTGGGCATTGCAGTTGCAGTTGTTACGGTAAGTTACCAAAGTATAAAGGCGGCTATTGTAAACCCTGTCAAAAGTTTACGAACGGAATAAAAGTTCCCTCCTAACAAGGTGGGATAAAGGGAGGTGTAAAGAAATACTGGACTAGGATGTAATAAATTTTATCAAAAAACGAGAATTATGCTTAAGAACTACTTTAAAATAGCCATAAGGAATCTGTTGAAGAACAAAGGATACTCTGCTATCAATATTGGTGGACTGGCTATTGGAATGGCCTGTTTTTTATTGATTGCCATGTTTATAAGAAATGAACTTTCTTATGATAGCTATCACGAAAAAGGAGAACGTATATATAGAGTGGTACACCATAGCAGTCCTGATAATTCGGAGGACAGATGGATTTGGGGAAATGCCCCTGTAGGACCAGCATTAAAGGCCGACTTTCCAGAAGTTATAGAAAAAGTTCAATTTTCTGGTCGCTCTGATATTTTGTTGGAATATAATAACCGTTCTTTTCAAGAAGGTAATTGCTTTTACATGGATTCCAGTGCTTTTGATGTATTCACATGGCCATTGGTTTCTGGAAATCCAGAAACGGCCTTGGAGGCACCTTATTCCATTGTCTTGACAGAAAGTACGGCAAAAAAATATTTTGGAAATGAGGACCCTATGGGTAAAACCATAGATGGTGTGGGTGGAAGGGCCAATGATGGTATTTATACCGTAACAGGTGTTATGGAAGATGTACCTGCTAATTCACATTTTACTTTTGACGTTCTCATGTCTATGAGCTCATTTTATCAGACTAGGCCTGGTATTTTTGATTCTTGGGGTTATGTTGATTTCTATACCTATTTTTTGGTCGATGAAAATTTTGACCAAACAGCTTTTCAGTCCAAGATGCCTGCATTTTTAGAAAGAAATCGCCCAGAAGAATATGAGGAATATTATTATGACCTTTCTTTTGAACCTCTCAGCAAGGCATATTTACAATCGGAAGCAGCTAGACAACCAGGAATTACGGGTAGTCTATCCAATATCTACATTTTTGCCATAATTGGCTTGTTTATTCTAATTATCGCAAGTATCAATTTTATGAATTTGGCAACTGCCCGTTCCTTGGAAAGGGCAAAAGAAGTAGGTATCAGAAAGGTAATAGGAGCCAATAAGAAAGGTTTGGTATATCAATTTTTGGGGGAATCAATGATTATGGTGCTTTTGGCATCCTTACTAGGTTTGGGTTTGGTTTTTCTTTGTCTTCCAGGGATGAGGGAAATTACCGGGAAACCATTCTCATCTGGGGAGTTGTATAATGGCATTACCCTAATAACCTATGTGGGTATGGCATTGATCATAGGTTTGTTATCCGGCAGTTACCCTGCATTTGTCTTGTCTGGGTTTAAACCTGTAAGTGTGTTGAAAGGTGTTTTTAAAACCTCTCAAAATGGTAATAGACTTCGAAAGGGTTTGGTGGTATTTCAATTTAGTCTTTCCATAGCTCTAATTGCAAGTACGGTTATTGTATTCTTTCAATTAGGTTTTATGTTGGATAAAAATCTAGGTTTTGATAGGGAACAGCAATTGGTAATCGACTTTAATTGGGACGGGGAGGTATTAGGGAATATGGAAACCATAAAAAAGGAGTTTAAGACCCTACCAGAAGTAGTTTCGGTAGCTGGTTCACGTACTGTACCAGGAAGTCATTTTCCAGCCGCAGGCACAGATATAGAAACTTTTGAAGGAAGTATGGAGCATTTTGAGCCTTTTCTGTATGAAGTCGACTTTGATTT
>CBFIGW010000055.1:0-17723 GCA_965662155.1 Maribacter sp.
ATTACGGACGAAGAAAAGAAAAAGAATAAGAGTAGCTATAACTGGGTAGATATAGCGGTGTCAGTATTTATAGTGCTAATTGTAATTGGTATTATGATATTTTTTAATGGAAAATAAATTGTAAAATTAGAGTTAGTTGAATGTCCTGAAGGGCAACGAAAGCCAGGTCTTGTAGCTTGGCTTTCTTCATTTTAATTGGAAACTATTAGCCTCAGAGTTTTTAATTAATTCAGAATAGGTGGTTTAAATGCTACATTAAAACTTTATGGGTTGTTAATAGGGCTGTCGTCAACATTAAAATCTCCTGTTGCATATTGTAGACCGTCCATTAAAAATTGAAGTAGTTCAGGGCTGTTTAAACTTTGTGCATTGTGTGAAGGTGAACTATAGAAAACCCGTCCTTTTCCATGTTTTTTTATCCAAGCTACATAATTTATATTGTTTTTGGCTTCGTGCCTTACACCTTCTATTTCATCAACCTTGAAATACAATAGGGGTCTAAAATTATAATCGAAATAAGCATTTTTAAAAAAGTAGGGTTCATCTATATGCGTTAACCCGTCTCCATGAAAGGACTGAACTAAAGGATGGTTTTTATCTACTTCCTTAATATGAATTTCTTGCTGTTTAGGATGATAGTCAAAACTACCCCCTGTCATTTTACTAAAAGCCTCAGAGTTGTTCTGGATAACAATGGCCCCATGTAAAATCATTAATCCACCACCCTTATGTACATAAGAAATCAAATTAGATTCATATTCGGCTGCTTTAACTAAGATTTCTTGTTCTGTATAGGAAGAATAGTCCTTTAGCAAATCATAAAATAGGTTCCTTTTAGGGCCTTTTGGGTTAGCGTTGTTAAGCACCACAGCATCATACTTTTTAAGCTCCTTTTTATTGAAGTTAGAAATATCAAAACCAACATGTACCTCAAATGCATTGGTTTTTTTACCAAATAGTTTTAGCAATTCTATATTATGTGGAATAGTCCAATGGTCAAAACCAGTAGCTTTCGAAAAAACTAGAATTTTTCTTTTTACCGTAGTCTTTATCCGAGGTTCACTGGGAACAATGCTTTCCATCTTGCTTAACCATTCATTAGTAATTTCTATGGGTTCAAGATTTTGGGCGTTAACCAATGAATTGGTTATTATGGCTAATAATACTAGAATACTTATTTTTTTCATTTTTTTATTTCATTAGATGAAGATTCTCTGACAATTAGATTATGACGTAAAAGAATGGAGTTTGTAGATTGTAAATTAATACTTCCTTTTAAATGTGCTATAATACTTTCACCTGCCAAAATTCCCATTTTATGCCCAGGATAATCAATGGTACTTAAACTAGGGCTTATAATCTCGGAAACAGGATCATTATTAAACCCAATGAATTTAATATCCTCGGGAATTCTAAATCCTTCTTTTTTAAGTTCTTTGATGCAATTAGCGGCAAAGTTATCACTGGCAACAAAAATACCATCTATATTTCTGGGTGAATTTTTAATATGGTCTATTACTTCTTGAACATTTTTAGAATCTAAATTAGTTTCTATAATAATAGATTTATCCACTTCTAATTGGTTTTCTAACAAAGCAGTTTGAAAACCTTTAAACCGATCGGCATATAATGTACGATTTAAATTTCCGCTAATGTGTAATAAATTTACGCAACCTTGCTCAATAAGGTGTTTGCCAGCTTCATAACCTGCTTTTTCGTTGTCAATTAGTATAGTTGGGCAATTGGGCAAGTCAATAACCCTATCAAAAAACAATAAGGGTATATTTCGTTTCGTATAATTTTCAAAATGTTGATAGTTCTTAGTATCATTTGCAAGTGAAACCAGTAAGGCGTCTACTCCGCTATCAAGAAGTGTTTTGGCATTTATAATTTCTTTTTGTTCAGATTCTATAGATTGGCTAATAATTAAGTTGTAACCTATTTCGTTGGCAACCTGTTCTATGCCTGCTAGAACGGTAGACATAAAATATGAGTTCAGCCTTGGTACGATAACACCGATCGTATTGGATTGTTGAGTGCTTAAATTTGCAGCAAATTTATTAGTTCTATAGCCTAATTCGCTGGCTTTGGCAATGACTCTTTTTTTTGTCTCATCACTGATAGAATGATGATTGTTAAGACTCCTACTTACAGTTGCAGGCGAAACTTTTAGCATTTGGGCCAAATCGTAAATAGTAATCTTTTTAGACATTTTTCAAAAAGTTGAACCTAACAATATTACGTAACTTTTTTAATTTATTGCATGCTTGTTGAGAAATAAGTGATTTTAAACACAAAAAATTAAGGATGTTGGAAAAATTAGCCCTTATTTTTTCGAGGTTTCAAAAATATTTAATGAAATATTTACGCAATCGATTGCGTAGTAAAATTGTATTATTTAGATTTGCCTATAAATGTTATAACTACACTTAAAAATGAACAGTTTTAAATCAACCTAATTAAAGATTTATGAAAAAAATGAAAAAACTTAAAATTCGGGAAAGGGTGGGTTTTGCAATAACCTTAGTGTTGTTGTTTATCTCTTTTACTGCCTTTGCTCAAAGTGGTACCTTGGTTACGGGTACAATTACAGATGCGAATAACGTACCTATTCCTTATGCGAATATTTTGGAAAAAGCAACTTCCAATGGGGTAGTATCCGATTTTGATGGTAACTACACGATTGAGGTTGCTGATAGTAATACGTCAGAATTGGTCTTTTCCTTGATAGGTTTCAAATCGCAAACAATTCTTGTAGCTGGTAGGACTACGCTAAATGTTGTATTGCAAGAAGACGTAGCTAGTTTGGATGAGGTTGTAGTAATTGGTTATGGAAGTCAAAAACGTTCTGATGTTACAGGTGCTGTTGCTAGTGCAAATATTGAGGCATTTGAGAATGCTCCCAATACTAATATTGCACAAAGTTTGCAAGGTACGGTTGCAGGTCTTAATATTGGTCAGGTCAATTCTGCGGGTTCTACACCGGAAATTTCCATTAGGGGGCAAGTATCCTTAAACGGTAGTCAAAGCGTTTTGATTGTCTTGGATGGTATTCAGTTCAATGGCTCTTTGTCTTCGTTAAACCCCAATGATATTGAATCCATTGATGTACTAAAGGATGTTAGTTCTACGGCAGTTTATGGGGCTCAGGCTGCAAATGGTGTTATATTGATTACTACTAAAGGTGGCAGAAGAAATCAAAAATCCAAAATATCTGTTACTTCTTCCTATGCTACCTTGAATCCTACCACGGATCATAGACCACTTCGTAGAGCTGATTATATTGATCATATTAATATGCAACTTTACGACTTGCGTTTTTTAGGACCAGGTTATACCAGTCCTAATCCTGATTATGTTGGTTATTTTGAGCCTGGCCAAGGTATAAATGCCAATTTTGAATTAGAATCGGATACCAATCCAGGTCAATTCAGCAATAATGATTACGACTGGTGGGGTAATGGAACTCAAACTGGTTTTGTTCAAGAAAACGAGGTTAGTATTTCTGGGGCATCGGAATCCACAAGTTATTTAATATCGTTAGGGCTTACCGAGCAAGAAGGTATTATTAATAATGATGATTTCTCTCGTAGAAGTGTTCGTGTTAATTTAGATACAAATGTTTCTCCAGGATGGAAAGTAGGTATCCAAGCCTTTGGATCATTTGTTAAACAGGACGGTGATGAACCGTTTTTGACGCAGCTTCGTAATTTTTCTCCGCTTTTGGTTCCTTTTGATGAGGATGGTGTTTTAATTCCTAATCCAGCTGGTACTATAGAGCCTAATCCATATCAAGGTCAAAACACTCAAGATTATGACCGTAAAGATTACTTTTTTGCCAATTTATATTCAGAAGTAGATCTACCTTTTGTCGAAGGACTTTCATACCGTGTCAATTTTGGTAACAACTACAGAATTGAAAAGTTTTATGGGTCTAGTATATATGGTGCTGGTCAAACGGGTAGTGCTGGAAAGGATATTCGTTTTTACAGGGATTATACCTTGGACAACCTTCTTAATTATAATAGAACATTTGGTAAAAGTGATATTTCAGCTACCTTATTATATGGGGCTATTCAACGACAATTTGAAAGTACAAATGCCTCAACTTCTGGTTTCGATAGACTTACTTTGGGATATAATGATTTATCGCTCGGAGCCATACCAATTATTAATTCAGATGCATATAAGGAAACTCTAAATTATCAAATGTTAAGGGCCAACTACAAATTCGATAACCGCTATATCTTAACGGGAACCATTAGGAGAGATGGTTTTTCAGGATTTGCTGAAAATGAAAAATCGGCCTATTTCCCATCTGGTGCAGTTGGTTGGATAGCTTCCAATGAGTCATTTCTTGAAAATTCAGATTGGATAAACAATCTTAAATTAAGGGCCAGTTATGGTATCAGTGGTAATCAAACTGGCCGTTATACTTCTTTGGCCAGATTGAGCACTAGGGCGGCTTATGTATTTGGTGATGGAGGTGGACCGGCGTTTGGCCAGGAATTGACTTCTTTGGCCAATCCGAACCTTCGATGGGAAAAAACAGCTGGTCTTAACGTTGGTGTTGATTTTTCATTCTTCAATAGTAGATTGAATGGTAGTATAGATACTTACGAAAATATAACTGACGATTTATTGTTTTCTGTCCGAATTCCTTTTTTGACCGGATTTAGTAACATACAGACCAATGTAGGTAAGATTCAGAATACAGGTTTAGAAGTTTCGTTAAATGGTGATATTGTACGTAATGACAATTTTACCTGGAGCACAACTTTAAATTACTCTACCAATAAAAATGAAATTTTGGAATTAACGGGAGAAGATGCCGATGGAGACGGTGTCGAAGATGATTTAATACAAAGTGGTTTGTTTATTGGAGAATCTATAAATTCTATATATGGTTACGAAACGGATGGTATTTATCAAATAGGTGATGACATACCTGATGGTTACGGAATAGGGAATTATAGAGTGGTCGATCAAAATGGAGATGGACTTATTACTCAGGCAGACGACAGGAAAATTTTAGGGACAAGAGATCCTTCCTATGCGGTATCCCTCCTAAATACATTTACATATAAAAACTTGTCCTTTAGCTTCTTTTTAAATTCCATTCAGGGTAAAGATGGTTATTATATTAATTATAATGATAATGCATTGTATAGAAATGCCAATACATTATATCAAAATGTAGTATCGGGAATAGATTACTGGTCGCCTCAAAATCCAGATGGGTTAAATGCAATGGCACCAAACAGGCCTGGAATAGCAGGAAGCCGCGTTGAAAACAGAAGTTTTGTAAGATTGCAAGATGTAAATCTAAGGTATAGTTTTAATCAAAAGCTTTTAGAAAAATTAGGCTTATCTGATTTAAGTGTTTTCGTAAGTGGTAAAAACTTAGCTACATGGACAGATTGGAATGGTTTTGATCCAGAATTCCAAGATGCAGACAATGGTATTTATGGGGTAGGACTCACTACAGGCGGAAGACCTGTATTAAAAGGATATTCATTGGGTATTAATTTATCATTTTAAAAAAAAACAGACATGAAAAAAACAATAATATTTTTAGCATTTATCTCTTTTTTCTGGTCTTGCGACGAGGATTTTTTACAGGAAACACCAGAGGACTTTCTAAGTTCGGCCAACGCGTTTAATACTTACGCTGATTTTACTGCCTCTGTTAATAATATGTATTTTTTGGTTAGAAGACAGTTTTACAATAGAGACGAAAATAGGCCAATGGATTTCCTATATGGTACCGACTTATGTTTCGACGGAGAACCTGGCGGAACTCAAAGACATGGCAATATGGTTCAAGCCTATGATCCGGGTGGGGATATAGCAACTACACATTGGAACTTATTATACAAGAATATTTCTGAGGCCAATACTATAATAGAACGAGCTCCATTATCGGAAATGTCTGAGGATGAAATAAGAGAGATCGTTTCTCAAGCACGTTTTTTCAGAGGTTTTTCTTACAATGTACTGGTTACACTATATGGTGGTGTTCCTTTGGTTGTTGAAGCGGTAACAGAGCCCAAAATTGATTTTGTACGTAATACAAAAGAGGAAGTTTTGAATCAAGTGATAGAAGATTTAACATTTGCCGCAAACAATCTACCAAGTATTGATGAGGCACAAGATGGCCGTATTAATAATTTAATTGCGAGTCATTACTTAGGTGAAGCACAATTATCACTTGGCAACACAACAGAGGCTATAGCAGCCTTATCTGTTGTAATTAATAGTGGAAGTACGGCCCTAATGACAGAGCGTTTCGGAACCCGATCTGGCGAAGAGCCGGGCGATGTGTTTTGGGATTTATTTAGAAGAGGAAATCAGAATAGATCAAGTGGTAATACCGAAGCATTATGGGTAATACAGTTTGAGCTAGACGTTCAGGGTGGCGGTCTTCAATCCGGTAGTAGAGGAGGTTCATATGCTTTTGAAAGACATTTTGGTCCTTTGTTAAGATTTGCTCCTTTTAATTCATGGCCAGTTGGAGATTATACAGCTGGTCGTGGCATTGGTTGGGGAATTACTACGGAATTTTATACCAATACCGTATGGGGCGGTGATGCTAGTAATCCGGATTTCGTAAATGACATCAGAAACGCGAATCATAATTTTGTGCGTGTTTTTAATCGTGATAACTCCTCTGCTCTAGCTTTGATTGCCGAAGAAATTGGAAGAGATACTGTTTGGTCTACTGAAAATCAACCTCGAATACGTGAATTTTATGCCTTCCCAACTAAAATTACGACACCTTATAACCACCCAGATGGTTTGTATAGGCCTAGTGAAACGCCTTTTGCACTAACTTCTTCCGCAGGCGCAACTTATACAGATCAGTATATGTTGAGGTTGGCGGAAACGTATCTGTTAAGGGCGGAAGCATATCTAGCGAACAATCAGCCAGAATTAGCAGCGGGTGATATCAATGTAGTACGTAGAAGAGCTAATGCGTCGGATGTTAGTGCAGCAGATGTTGATTTAGATTATATTCTAGATGAGCGTATGCGTGAGTTTGGATTGGAAGAAAAACGAAGATTGACCTTAATGCGTACCAATACCATTTATGAGCGGGTTATAGATAACAATCCATTTTATGTTGAAAACGGTATGCAACCACACTTTAATTTGTGGCCGATACCTGCAGATGAAATTGAAGGTAACCGTGGTGCTGAATTAGTTCAGAACCCAGGATACAATTAGAATGGCAAAATTTTAGAAATCAGTAGCGGTACTTTGATTTAAAACTATTGATTATCTTAAAAGTTGTAAATATTTAAGAAGCATTAAGGTAAACACCTTAATGCTTCTAACAAAGTTGTAAGTTGAGTTAGTTTGAATTACCGTTGCCCGAAACTGTGTTTATGAAAAATATTTTTTTGTTAGTTACTTTTTTAGTTTTGATATCTTGTAACGAGAATCAGAAAGAGTATATATTACAAATACAGGAGGGTAACGGTTTATTTATTAACGGACCTTTATCTCTGGATTTAGGAGAATTCGATAGTGGCGCCATTACCTTATTAAATGGAAATCAAGTTGTTCCTTTTGAAGTTGATGCTACAACCAATAAAATATGGTTTATACATGG
This sequence comes from Maribacter sp., assembly GCA_965662155.1. Lineage (GTDB taxonomy): Bacteria > Bacteroidota > Bacteroidia > Flavobacteriales > Flavobacteriaceae > Maribacter. The sequence continues at coordinate 7,616 of CBFIGW010000055.1, forward strand.
TCCTGACCACTCAAATAGCTATAGAATCAAAACAACTGGTGGATCGAACAAAAAAACTTATATTTATAAAGCAATTAAAAAGAATGGTAATCTATTGTTAGGAGAAGAGGAATCTAATTTAGTCGGTTACAGGTATGAAATGAATTATCCACCTAAAGGAGTGGATTCCATATTTGGAAAATCTGGTTACATTCACCCTATTTTAACGCCTAAAGGAGATACCCTAACAAGAATAAACCCACCTGATCATTGGCACCATTATGGAGTATGGGCCCCTTGGACACATACGCGCATTGATACAACGAGAGTAGATTTTTGGAATTTGGGAGGCGGTCAAGGAACTGTGCTTTTTAAAGAATTTAAATCTATGTCCAACGGAGCTATTTCTACAGGTTTTGAAACAGTACAAGAACATATAGATTTTAAGACACAAGCTAAACCACAAGTAGCATTAAATGAAACTCTTCAGGTAAAATTATGGGATTTAAATAGAGATGACCGATATATGTTAGATTATACATCTACGCTTACTACACCTTTGGAAAGTGGAATACTTTTAGAAGCCTATCGTTATGGTGGTGGTTTGGGTATGAGATTTACGGAGCGTTGGCACAAAGATAATTGTAAGGTACTAACATCAGAGGGTGAAGATCGTTTAACAGCAGATGGTACTAATGCCAAATGGGCTATTGTTAGCGGGGCTTCCAGTGATGGTGGTGGTACAAACGGTATTCTGTTTTTAAGTTATCCTAAAAACAGAAAGCATCCAGAACCCATGCGTGTATGGCCAATTGACGGCAACGGCGGACGTGGAGATATGTTTTTTGAGTTTTGTCCAATACGGCACGAAGAATGGCGAATTGAACCTGAAAAGCAATATCAATTAAAATATAGAATGGTTGTTTTTGAAGGTGAAATGACCAAAGAAGAAGCAGAAGGGTATTGGCAAGCATTTGCAAATCCACCAGAAATACGATTACTATCCAATTAAAATATATTAGAAATGAAAAGAAGAAATTTTATTAAAAAATCAACATTGGGTACAGCTGCCACAGTAGCGTTCCCAACTATTGTTCCATCTAGTGTATTTGGAAAGAATGCTCCCAGTAATAAAATAAATATTGGTCAGATTGGATGCGGACGTATTGCCCGCGGCCACGATATTCATGACACTATACGTTTTGATTCCGCAAGATATGTTGCTGTTTGTGATCTGGATTCTAAGAGAATGAATGATGCCAAAGTCTTGGTAGATGGTTTTTACAAGGAAAAAACCGGTAAAGCCAAGTATATGGACACCAAAATGTATGGTGATTACCGTGAAATGCTTTTGAACAAAGATATTGATGCCGTGGTAATCAGTACACCCGATCATTGGCATTCTCAACCAGCAATGGAAGCGGCAATAGCAGGCAAGGACATTTACCTTCAAAAACCAACGTCGCTAACCGTAAAGGAAGGTCAGCAATTAAGAAAAGCTGTTAATGATAACGGCGTAATTTTACAAGTAGGTACCCAACAACGTGCCATGCCCCAATTTAGAATTGCAGCCGAATTGGTTAGAAATGGTAGAATAGGAAAAGTACATACCGTTAAAATAGGTCTGCCTGGAGATCCAGCCGGTCCAGAAGCACCAGGAATGCCCGTGCCCGCAAATTTAAATTTTGATATGTGGTTGGGTTCTACCCCAGAAGTTCCGTATACCGAAATTGGCGTACATCCGCAAAATGATTATAGCAGACCAGGATGGTTAAGGCTTAGGGATTATGGTGCAGGTATGATCACAGGTTGGGGTCAACACCATTACGATTCCGCCGCATGGGGAATGAATACGGAGTTAACCGGACCTATTTCAGTAGAGGCTTTGGCAGAATTTCCAAAGTCAGGGTTGTGGAACGTACATGGGGATTTCTTGGTAAAACAAGAATATGAAAATGGTATTACCGTGTATACCAGTGGTGGATATACCAACGGAATACAATATATAGGTGATGATGGTTGGATATTTGTTTCTAGGGGCGCATATACTGCCTCTGCTTCTGACCCAGTGGACAAGGAAAAAAGTGCAAAAGCATTAAATGCTTCCGATCCTAAAATTTTAGAATCTGTAATTGGAGAGAATGAAATTCATTTAGAAAAAATAGACGATCAACATGGGAACTGGTTAGAGTGTGTAAAAACCAGAAAGGCACCTATTTCCCCAATAGACAAAGGTCATAAGGCATGTACAGTCTGTTTGATTAGTGATATTGCTATGCAGTTCTCACGCAAATTAAATTGGGACCCGGAAAATGAATGGTTTATTAATGACCCGGAAGCAAATGCCATGTTGGAACGTGCACAGCGTAAGCCGTATGGTACTAATTATGTAAAAGCATAAAATAATAAGGTGCCTACTTATTTTGATTAAGAAGGTATGATTGTTAATACTCGAAAAAATATGGCCACTTTTTTAGGTCATATTTTTTTGTAAAATTCGAACAATGATAAAAAGAATTGGTTTTTTGAAATTAGTGATTTCCATGCTATTACTGTTTATTTCTTGTGGACAGGGATATGAAAAGAAACATAATGAAAAGGAAATGGAAAAAATAAAATTAATGACCTTGGATCCAGGTCATTTTCACGCGGCATTGGTTCAAAAAACGATGTATCCGCAAGTAGATTCAACAATACACATATTTGCTCCCGAAGGTGCCGAAGTGGAGGATTTTCTTAGTAAAATAGAACAATACAATACAAGGGAAGACAATCCTACAGCGTGGACCATCAATACATATCTAGGTGATGATTACCTTGAGAAAATGATTTCACAAAAACCGGGCAACGTGATGGTGGTGGCCGGTAAGAACTCAAAAAAGATAGATTATATCTTGGAAGCTGTAAAGTCTGGTTTAAACGTGTATGCCGATAAACCTTTGGTTATTAACCCGGTAGGGTTTGAAAAGTTAAAGGAAGCTTTCGCAATTGCGGAACAAAATGGTGTGATGATATATGATATTATGACAGAACGTTTTGAATCTACCACCATAATGCAAAAACATTTTTCGTTGTTACCCAATGTATTTGGAGAGTTGGTAAACGGTTCACCTGATGAGCCGGCGATCAGTAAAGAAAGTGTCCATCATTTTTTTAAATATGTTTCTGGCAAACCATTGGTGCGTCCGGCTTGGTTTTTTGATGTAAACGAGGAAGGGGAAGGCATTGTAGATGTAACAACGCATTTGGTAGATTTGGTGCAGTGGGAGGCTTTTCCGGACCAAGTAATAGACTCATCTCAAATAGAAATGATTTCGGCACGTAGATGGCCAACGGTACTTACTTTAGAAGAATTTCAGAAAGTAACAGGTAGGGAGGCATATCCAGAATATCTGCAGAAAGATATTGTTGACCAAAAATTAAATGTCTATTCTAACGGGGAAATGATTTATAAAATAAATGGTAAACATGCCAAGGTATCTGTAATTTGGAATTATGAAGCGCCAGAAGGTACAGGAGATACCCATTATAGTATTATGCGGGGCACTAAAGCTAATTTAATAATTAGACAAGGCGCTGAAGAAGCATACAAGCCAATTCTTTATATAGAATCCACCCAAGGAAATGATATTGAACAATCGCTGCAAATGGCCATGGACAATGAGATTGCACAACAATTTCCAGGATCTTCACTTTTGAAAGTTGAAGATGGAAAATGGAAAGTAAATATACCAGAAGAATTTAAAATTGGGCATGAAGCCCATTTTTCTCAGGTTACAAAGAATTATTTAAAATATTTAGAAAATGGCGATCTTCCTTCTTGGGAAGTGCCGAATATGATAACCAAGTACTACACGACTATCGAGGCATACAAAATGGCGAAAGCCGAATAATGGCCTAATACAGTAGTAGTTCAATGTTCTTATATTTGCCTCAAATTGATTTTATAGTATGCATATTAGATTAGTTCCCATTTCTATATTTCTTTGTCTTTTATATTCCTGCCAAACATCTTTTGAAGAAACTACCGTTTTATTGGACTCCTATAAAATAGAGGAGGGCTTTGACATTGAAGTTCTTGCGGCCGAACCACTTTTAAAGGCTCCTGTAGCTTTGGATTTTGATTCAAAAGGTAGAATGTGGGTGGCTCAAATGCCCGGTTATATGAGTGACATGCAAGGTTCGGAAGAAGAGGACCCAATAGGTAGTATTCATATTCTGGAGGATTTGGACCATGATGGCGTTATGGATCACTCCAAAATATTTTTAGATAGTCTGGTAATGCCACGAGCATTAGCACATGTTTATGGAGGATTGCTATATGCGGAACCACCTTATTTATGGTTTGTTGACATTGAAGATGATAAACCGGTAAATCCTGTTTTGGTAGATTCAATATACGCCGTTGCAGGTAATCCAGAACATCAACCCAATGGTTTACTTCTAAATATTGATAATTGGATTTATAATGCAAAGTCTAATTTTAGATATAGGAGAATAGACGGCGTATGGCAAAAGGAACCAACAACTTTTAGGGGCCAATGGGGTATTTCTCATGATAATTTTGGAAGATTATACTATAACGATAATTCTAGGATTTTGTTAGGTGATCATGTTTTACCAAACACCTTGATTAATAATAAATATTTTACGCCAAAATCTAGTTTGGATAGAATGCTTACGACAGACCAACGCGTATATCCATTGCATGCTACAACTGTAAATAGAGGCTATGCCAAAGGCATATTGGATAGGGACAGTATTTTGGTGAATGCCACGGCCGCTTGCAGTCCATTGGTTTATCGTGGTGGCTCTTTCCCTGCAATGTATGATGAAGATGTTTTTGTTTGTATTCCAGAAGGTAATTTATTAAAACGATTGAAATTATCGTTCACAGGAGATTCCACTATTGCCAATCAAGTATGGCAAGAAAAGGAGTTTTTGGCATCCACCGATGAAGGTTTCCGTCCGGTATCCTTGAAAAATGGTCCAGATGGGAGTATGTATATTGTGGATATGCATAGAGGAATGATAGGCCATCATGCCTATTTAAGTCCGTATTTAAAGGAAAAGACAAAGACTACCCGTTTAGATACCATAGTTGATTTTGGAAGGATATTAAAGATTCAACCAAAGGATGCTCCAGAAAGTAACCTGAAAGATTTTGAGACCTATACCGGCTTGGAGCTTGTATCCTTATTATCCCATAAGAATGGGTGGGTCCGTGACCGGGCACAGCACTTTCTTATATTTAAAAACCTTACTAAGGTAATCGATGATGTTAAAAAAGTAGCATTGGATTCTAGCAAACCCCTAGCTCAAATTCATGCTTTGTATGTATTGGAAGGCTGGAATGCAGTAAGTTTTGATTTTTTGACAGAACTAATGAAGACGGAAAATTCGCAAGTAGTGGCACATGCGTTGGTACTTTCTGATTCTTTTGTGAAGGAAGAAAATGTACAAAACGCATCATATGCTTTCAATACGATTATAGATAGAAATCAACTTGAACTGGATTTGTACTTGAGCAGTATATTGGGAAATTGGATAAAGATTGAAGATGAAAGGTTTATGCCAATGGCGATCCAAATTCTTGAAAGGCGTGAAAATAGTAGTGCTATCAATGAAGCCTTGGTGAGTAGTTTTGGAGATATTCAGTTAGGATTGTCTGAGGATACTGCTTTTATTGACTCCTTTAAAGATACAAAATTTATAAATTCCCTAACTTCTAGCAATATAGCTAGGCAAAGTGGGGAAGTGAATCCTATATATTCCAGAAAAACCTTAAATGAAGATAACCGCACCAGTGGGGCAAAAATGTTTTACCAGATTTGCGCATCCTGTCATGGAACCAATGGTGAAGGAATAGAAGGTTTGGCTCCTCCGTTGATGAACTCGGAGCATGTGCAAAACACGGAGAGATTGGCACTGATTATGTTACATGGTTTAGAGGGCCCTGTTCACGTTAACGGGGTAGCGTATAATATTAATTTGGCCATGCCCGGTCTTATACGTAATGAAACTATTTCAGATAAAGATATAGCGGATATTATTTCCTATGTGACAAATGCATTTTCTGATATTCCTAAAACCCTTAAAAAAGAGCGAATTAAGGAATTGAGAAGTGTAAAATCATCTTCTGGAATGGAATTTACCGAAGAAGAGCTTTTATCACTTGAAACTAAGTAAGAACATTGGGCCTGTTTGAATGCCTTAAAGTGGGATAGAAACAATTTCCCTTATTTTGAAATTGTTAGTTTGTTACATTTCAAATTACAGGTGACTTTTTAATACTTATAGTATCAATATTAATTGATATACATTTGGTTATATTTGTTTTCAAGTGTTATATCTTTAATTAACCGTTAATTTAATTCCTTACAAACATGAAATATTCTTTTCAAGCAATTTTGTTTCTTATGCTCTTGACAGGGACAATTAATACCGTAAATGGACAAAAAAAGTTAGACGAGCAAACTGTTGTCGATTTACAAAAAACACCTAAATACGCATTTGTCTTAACTACCGAACGTCATTTTAAGGGAGTCTTGAGCATGTACGATTTGTTGATAAACAATGGAGTTAACGTGGAGGATTATGAAATTGTGGTAAAAGGAAAAGTGGTTACCCAATTGACAAAAGGTTCAGAACTAGAGAAGTTTTTTGAAAAATATAAAAATAAGGTTCGTGTTAGTGTTTGTAGTGTGGCTATGGAAAAACTAGGAGTTGCTAAGGAGGAACTTTTCTTAGGTTTGGATGTAACCCCAACGGCATCGGTTCGTATGCTACAATTACAGGCGAATGGTTACAATACCTTGACGTATTAAAAATTTTTAAAACAAATTTTTTACCGGATTAAAACCACCTTACCAAATAAAGCTCCACTTTGAAAAGAGTCCAAACAAAAAAACGCTCAAGTAAGCTTGTTTTTTCTTGTTGAACTATTTATTCGTGACCTCGACAGGATTACCTTTGATGTTCCTTTGAATCCCCTCCTGAAAATAGAAAATCCAATTGCTCCGCAATTTCTTTTTGTTTCACTATGAATTTTAAAAACAGAATTTTCAATTCTGGGTAAAACAAAAATCCATCACGAATGTGATGGATTTTCTGCTTTAAGTGACCTCGACAGGATTCAAACCTGTAACCTTCTGAGCCGTAATCAGATGCGCTATTCAGTTGCGCCACGAGGCCGAAATGTAAATTTTCTCTTAATAGGGCTGCAAATATATTTCTTTTTACATTTACCGCAAAATTAAGCCCACTTTAAATATGGATTTTAAAAGCTTTATTAGGGATGTACCTAATTTTCCAAAAGAAGGTATTGTTTTTAAGGATATTTCACCATTGCTTCAACGGCCCAAAGTACTAAAAAGTGCAGTTATTGAAATGGCCAATTTTTTGGACAATCAGAAAATAGATAAGGTGGTGGGTATGGAAAGTAGGGGCTTTTTATTTGGTCCAATGTTGGCCGAAAGATTGGAAGCAGGTTTTGTACCCATTAGAAAACCGGGTAAATTACCATATAAGACCTTGAGCGAATCCTATGATCTGGAATATGGTACGGATACCTTAGAGATTCATATAGATGGCATTGAAAAAGGAGATAGGGTACTTATTCATGATGATGTGTTAGCTACGGGTGGTACGGCAAATGCAGCTTGTAAGTTGGTAGAACAACTTGGTGGTAGTATTGTACAATGTAATTTCTTAATAGAACTTACTTTTTTGGCGGGCAGGGAAAAAATAGGCCCACATAATGTACAAGCGTTAATTAGCTATTAATCCAAAGCTTTTGTGGTTATAAAATAACGCCATCCAATAATTGCTAACTGTAGTTTGCTGGCTTTAGCTAAGTCTAGTTGTCTTTTGGTATAAGAGGGTAGAAGTAACTTATTTGCCTTGGCCAGAAATTTGTAGAACGATTTTTTCAAAATAATGATTTGTTCAAAAATACAAAATGAGCACGGTATGTACCATGCCCATTTTTTTAATTGGAAAATTTGTTATTCCCCGTTGCTTTCCATCATTTTTTTGGCAAGGTCCGCACCAATTAATGATTGTAGTAAATTGCCTTCAGAATTCTTTGCAGTGCTACCTTCTATAAATATTTCTGGTAAGCTAAGTTCTTTTAATTCCCTTGCTACGTGTACAGAGGTCTTGTATTCCCATTCCGCACGCTCTTGAGGTGTTAGTCCGGCACTTACCAGTTTAGCGTTCTGATACGATTCTGCGTCCGCTGCAACCTTTTTACTTAAGGCCTTGAACTTCTCCACTTCATACTGCTTCTTTTCTTTCGTTAAATTAAACTCCGCCACTTTGGCTTCGGTCTCTGCCGCAATGGTTTTTTGAATCTGTTCTTTTTCCAAACGGGCTCTTTCGGTTGCTTTATCCGCTTCTCCTCTGGCTTTTTCCTTTTGGGCCCTATAAAATTCGCGTTCGGCCTGTTGTTTCTCTAGCTGGGTTTGGGCAACTTCCTCTTTTTGTAACTGCAATCTGTTGTCAAAGGTTTCTTCCCAATCTATTTCGGTAACCACTGCCTGTATTACGGTTAAACCATACGCTTTAAGGGAATTGTCTTTTTCGCGAACTGGTTCGCCGTTGCGTATTTGGATTCTAAAACGCTTATGTTTGGTCTCCTTGTTAACAATAGTACGTATGGTACTACTATCTCCAATTATTTCGCGAGTTTGATTGTCCGCATACTCTTCCAAAACATACATACCATTTTCTAATTGATCTTTGAAATATCTGTCAAAATCAGATGCCTGTCCAGATATATAATCCTGTGCATCCATTAATTTGCATGTATTCTTAATAGACTGGTCAATATTAGGAATGATCCTTGACCTAATCATATTTTGTTCTGTCTTGTTACGGTCTGCAACTGAAAGAAACTGATTTTCATCTTCCGTATTTATGCTAATCACCACAGAGGTGGCAATTCGTGCCTTTACAGCGTCACTAAAGGCCCAATATTTTGCGAAATCTACGTTTGCGTATTCACTTTGCTCTCCAAGCTCTCCTTCCTGGTTTGGGATGACATACTTAATAGGTAGTTCAAACTGTATGGGTATCAAACGTCCCCACATTTTAGTATGTATACCTTGTCTAAATATGGCTTTTTGCCCTCCCCAAGGATATTGCACGGCATATGCCGTACCAGGTTCTGCATAGAAGAAAGCACCGGTAATGATACTTAATACAACTCCTAACAGCATAATTTGTAAGCTTCGTTTAGCGGTGAACCAGACAAGTAACTTGTTGTTTTTAAATAATGGTTTAGCTAGAAAACTGAGTAATCCAACTACAGTAATTAAAATTCCTATAAATGTTAACATAGCTAATTGGTTTTAAAGGTTATATAATACAAATGTGATGACGAGGTATATGAGTGTTTTTATAATGGCTATCATTTTACAATAGTTTTAGGTTATACAAATGTTGTTTATAATCGATTATTCAAATAAGATATATGACATTTATCATTATTTCCAAGGAATTTTAGTTAAATCGATACAATTGAATACACTATTGTAAGTTAAATAATGCTTTATGTATATTATTTAATAGGTATATCTACAATATAATTATAAAATATAATTTAAAAGTTTAATATATGTTTAAATATGTAAGAATTGTAGAGGTGTTTTTGGGCTTTTTTAAATTTTGTAGAGAAAATTTGGGCCTTTTTATTGTTTATTGGCAAGTTTCATTTTCTTTCAATAAAAAAACCGACCATCATTAATGTTGAAATAAATGAAATAATCGGCTTAGAAATTTTAAATAGTTGAGGTGTAAATTTCTAGTTGTTGATAATTTCAATTACACCATCCTTCGCTTTTATATTTGTTTTTTATAACATTTATGAGGATTTACTATAGGTGTTTTCAATTTACTATTCATCGAGTTTTAAATTATTTTTTTTAGGAAATGTAAGAATGTTTGTATACGCTAAGGTTCCTTTATATTTGTTGTAAATAGTTATTTATGTTAAACCTGTTGTTTGTTTTGGCCGGTCTTTTCCTTTTAATAGCAGGAGGTAATTGGCTATTGAAGGCAGCGGTGGACCTTTCCTTAAAATTAAACATCCCAAAGATTGTAATAGGTATGACCGTGGTTTCTTTTG
>CBFIGW010000056.1:0-17682 GCA_965662155.1 Maribacter sp.
AAATCCTAATCCGGATAATAACATATTCAAGTTTTACTTATATTACGGACTATAATTTATATCTATTTATGAAAAAATATTTCTTTCTTACAATTCTTGGTATTCTTGTGAATCCAGTTTTTTCACAAAACTTAACTTCAGCACCTACAGGAGAAGCGGGGCTCTTCGCTAACGCAAAAGGTGGCAATCCCATGATGAATTTGGTCATGATGGACATTAGAAATAAAAAATCTTCAAACACGGTCGAGGAAACCTTGGGGTCGCCCTATTCTACAGAGAATTTTATTAAAAGCAAGGTATATTATGGAGATGAGCTCCAAGGAGATTTCTACGTGAGATACAATGCATTGAACAGTATAATTGAAATTAAGAATTCACCATCTAAAGAAGAAAAAGCAAAACAGCTTTATGCAGATAAGGAAGTAAGTGTTAAATACTTAAATAAGACCCTAAGATTTACCACATACATCAATAAAAAGAATGAGACCAAAAATGGCTACCTATCCTTAATTATGGATGGAGAAAAATACAAACTCTATCATAGATTGGCCGTGAAATACTCGGAAGGTAAAGCAGCAGCAAATTCTATGGTTGCGGATATACCTAGTAGATTCGCCCATTTTGAGGAGTTTTATTTCAAGAAAAAAACTGTTGACAGAATAGACTATCTTCCAAATAAGAAAAGCGGAATATTAAAAATTGTTAATAAGGAAAAAAGAGAACAGGTAAAATCGTATCTTAAAGAAAATTCTTTTAGCTTATCTAATGAAGCGGATTTAATTACCATTTTTGAGTATTTAAATTCATTATAATCCATTGTTATGAAATTAATAGTTAAAGTACTTTTGCTTTCCTTTATTTTAAGCGTTTTTAATTCATCAATTTTAAACGCACAAGCTATTTCAGCAACTGTGCCTACGGGTGGTGCTGCAGAAAATGACCCCTTCGCAAATAGTTTTCAGAAATGGACACCTATGATGCAAAAGTTATTTCAACAACTAAAAAATAATAAAAACTATATAGAACATGATATTGGAGCCGATATAGGTTCGGCGTATGTATATGAAGATTTTAGACCTGGTAAAATATATTATAACGATGAATTGTTAGGTGATGTTTATTATAGATTCAATGCTTACAATAATGAGATAGAACTTAAAAGCACCCAGCTAAAAGAAGAAAAACAAAAAGCCTTAATCAAAGATGAAAATATTAGGTTAGTAGGGAATGATATAAATCTTAAGTACACCTCTTTTATTACAGATAAGGATAAGTCAGAAAACGGTTATTTAAACTTAATATTTGAAAATGAGGATTATTCTGTTTATGAACATTTTGTTATTACATATAAAGAAGGTAAACCAGCGGCAAACTCTATGGTAAATCCTATTCCTAGTAAGTTCACCAATTATGTGGAGTTTTATTTCCAAGAGAATGACAATAATTCTATTAAAGAGTTATCGCAAAAAAAGAACAAATTTATTAACCAATTCGATGCTTCACTAGCAGGTGAACTAAAGAGCTTAATTAAAAGTGAAAATTTAGATTTAAAAAACAAAAAGGATATTCTTAGAGTATTTACAGCAATTGAAAATTTAAATCTATAGCCTTTATATCTCAAACTACTAGACTAGAAAAGTTATTAAACCGCCCAGCTAAATCAGGGCGGTTTTTATTTACCTTTACACCATGCAAGAACAGACAAAAATTTATGGTATACGAGCCATTATAGAAGCCATAAATTCTAACGAGGAACTAGATAAGGTATTTCTCCAAAAAGGGCTTAAAGGAGACCTAATACAGGATTTGGAAAGGTTACTACGACAAAACGATATTAATACCGTTTATGTTCCTGTTGAAAAATTGAACAGACTTACCAAAAACAATCACCAAGGTGCTGTTGCAAACATTTCTCCTATCTCCTATTTCACCTTAGATGAACTTTTGGAAAAATCTTCAAAAAAAGAAGGACCATCTTTGTTTTTGCTATTAGATCAACTTTCCGATGTTCGAAATTTTGGTGCGATTATCAGAACTGCAGAATGTACGGGCGTTGATGGTATCATTATTCAGAAAAAAGGGGCGGCATCCGTAACTTCAGACACGGTAAAAACCTCTGCCGGAGCAGCGTTTAAAGTTCCTATAGCAAAAGTAGACCATATTAAGGACGCTGTTTTCTATTTACAATCATCGGGCATAAACATTGTGGCCGCTACGGAAAAAACAAACAACTCGGTCTATGATATTTCCTTTAAAGATTCTGTGGCAATTATTATGGGGGCGGAAGACAAAGGTATTTCTCCTTCTATCTTAAAAGCTTCGGACCAAACCGCTAAAATTCCATTGTTGGGAGACATAGAATCTTTAAATGTTTCTGTGGCATGTGCGGTATTTTTATATGAAGCGGTTCGACAACGTATGAACGTTTAGACTATTGCACACCATCTGTACCATCCTTTTGCTTAGGCTTATAAATGTAATTTATAACCGTGTCATTAACTTGGTCAGTTTCAGGATCCCGTAAATCTTCTATAAAATTACCTTCATCATCAAAGTGTCTTAAAAATGGGTCCTCTTCTTCGTTAAAAGATTCTTTTTCCCAATCAAATTTTACTGGTTTTAATTGTGGTGTTTTTATTAAATAAGCTAAAAGTAATCCAACTAAAAAACCACCTAAATGACCTTCCCAAGAGATACCTTCCTTAACCGGGAATATGTACCATAAGAGACTACCATAAATAAATACCACTACTAGGGATAAAGCGATAAGTCTATAATACTTGGTAAAAATACCTCTAAAAAAAATAAAACTGGCTAGCATATATATAATTCCACTTGCCCCAATATGATAGGCAGAGCCACCAACAAACCAAGTAAATATACCCGACAACACCATTCCCAGTATAACCACCTTAATTGCTACTCGACGATAAAAATAAAACAAGGCAGACAGGAGAACTGCCAGAGGTATGGTATTATGATATAAATGCTCTATAGAACCATGAACAAATGGACTGAACAAAATACCTCTTAACCCTGAGAACGTTCTGGGGTAAATGCCCAAATCGTTAAAATTGAGCTGATGCTTTATTTCTAACCAAAATACAAACCAAATAGAAAGCACAGCAAGCAAAGGTGCAAACACCACCGTATTTGAAAATTTAAAATGTTGGTTTTCTGACATCTATCCAAAATTATAAAGTTAATATCAAATTAGTTGCCAAGAAGGCAAATCGGTTAAATTGTCATCTACCCAGAAAAAATTAGTTTACTATTAAATTTAAAGATTCACTTCAAAATCTTTGCCCTATTTTTATAGTATGAATGAACCTTTAGCCGAAAGAGTACGTCCTAAAACGCTAGAAGATTACATTAGCCAAAACCATCTGGTAGGAGAAAATGGCTCGTTAACGCATCAAATAAAAAAAGGAATTATTCCATCATTAATTTTATGGGGGCCTCCAGGAACGGGCAAAACAACCTTGGCAAATATCATAGCAGAGGAAAGCAAAAGACCTTTCTACGTGCTTAGCGCCATTAATAGTGGTGTAAAAGACATTAGAGAAGTAATAGACAAGGCAAAACAGGCCGGTGGCTTATTTACTTCTAAAAATCCCATTTTGTTCATTGACGAAATACATAGGTTTAGTAAATCTCAACAAGATTCTTTGTTGGCGGCTGTTGAGAAGGGTTGGGTAACCCTTATTGGTGCCACAACAGAAAATCCTAGTTTTGAGGTAATACCCGCATTGTTATCCCGTTGTCAAGTCTATGTACTTAATGCCTTTGGAAAAGAAGATCTGGAAAAGTTGTTGGAAAGGGCAATGGCAAAGGACAAATACCTAAAAACAAAAAGCATTAAACTTAAAGAAACTGAAGCTTTACTAAGGTTATCCGGTGGTGATGGACGAAAGCTGTTAAATGTTTTTGAATTGGTGATTAATTCTGAACAAGGCAATGATATTGTAATTACCGATGACCTTGTAATGTCCAAAGCTCAAAAAAACACGGTTTTATATGATAAAACCGGTGAGCAACATTATGACATTATTTCTGCTTTTATTAAGTCTATAAGGGGGAGTGATCCCAATGGAGCTGTTTATTGGTTGGCAAGAATGATAGAGGGTGGTGAAGATGTAAAGTTTATCGCAAGAAGAATGCTGATTTCCGCATCGGAGGATATTGGATTGGCAAATCCTACCGCTTTGGTTATCGCCAACAATACCTTTCAAGCAGTATCCACCATTGGTTATCCAGAAGCCAGAATACTACTTAGCCAATGTGCTATCTATTTGGCCACCTCTTCAAAGAGCAATGCTAGTTATATGGCTATAGGCAAAGCCCAACAAACAGTAAAACAAACAGGAAATCTTTCTGTCCCCATGTCATTGCGCAATGCACCCTCCAAACTCATGAAAGACCTTGGGTACGGTGAAAATTACAAATATGCCCACGATTACAAAAACAACTTTGTAATTGCAGAATTTTTACCTGATGAAATTAGCGGCACCTCTTTTTATAAACCAGGAAATAACCAAAGAGAAAATGCTTTAAGTGATTTTCTTAAAAAAAGATGGAAGGATAAATATGATTTTTAAAATTTAATTCGCAGCTCTTCTTTTATAAGTTTACCATCCAAATAATACTCAAAAATCCAATTATCGTCCATTTGATACACCATCCCATTTTTCCCATCAGATTGGGCCATATAAACATTATCCGTAGAACTTTTTAATAAGGTCATTCTTATTTTAGGAGTACTATCTACGAGTTGATATCCGTTTGGGAGTTCTTGTGCATACCATATCTCCATTTTTTTAGAAACATCATTTGTAGTTTTCTTAGCCTTATCTGGTCCTATATCTGAAGTAACTGGTTCAATATTTTTATATAATTGTTCTTTTTCGGTTGCTTTTTGAACTACCGTAGGAGTTATATTTTTTGGTTCCCGCTTCTCTTCCACTACTAACGACGGTTTTTGTTTCTGCACAACCTTTTTAGTTTTAGATGTATTTTCTTCTAGCTTTTTAACATCGTTCCTGAAATTTAGGGTAACTGGTGATTCCCTGTCAGTTTTTTGTTGGTATTGATAGTTTATGTTATTAAAACTTTTCATTGTGGTTTTAATAACCTCATCGTAAGCTCCTTTAAATTCCTTGATCTTGCTCTTGGCTTCACGGGTTGCCATAACTTCTTCACCATTACAATCTATTAAAACAATACTTGCCTTTGTAGTAAACATGTTGGACTCATCCCTTAAATCAGACATTAATCCTAAGCACCTATTTTCGGCCAAATCTTGTGGAAGTTGATTATCGTACACCGCTAAAAAACCTTTTTGTGTAAAAAGATATTTTATTAAAGTACTTGTTTGATATTCGTTGGCATTCTTGAAACTCTCAAATTTAGTCGGTACTATAATATATTTATAATCATTTAAGTTTACCTGTGAGTATCCCATAGTCCCGAATAATACGATCAATGCAAATAGTGTCTTTCTCAAATTTTCTTAATTTATATTTAAACTATCTATGAAAAAATTGTGCCAAAACTCTAAAAAAACAATAGAGAGCTTAGTTCACCTTTACTTTTCCCAAGATATAATATTTAATCCTAACTGGAAAGATGCATAATTACTGGCAGCTATATTTTGGTAAGAAAGTAGATTATCTGCCATAACATATAAATTTACAGGTCCTGCCTGTAGATTTAGGCCCAAACCTAAATTTGTATAGCTAAATTTATCTGCGGTATATGTAGCCTTTAGCGCCATAATATTCCCTACCCTTCTTTGATAAAAAGCGGTTATGGCCGTTTGTGGACCTCTTGGCCTATTTATGGCATACAATTGAGCTCCATAAGAGTTTCTATATCTAGTTCTTAAGCTGCTTTGAGAAGCCGTAATACCGCAATCACAATTTTCAGAGTCCCCGATCGGTTCACCAAAATCATGTCTTATGGAAGCATACAATTTTGTTGGCCTAAAAGAAATATATCCATTACTACTGGTTTCAAATGGTATGAGTTCCTCGACATCATCTACGAGGTCTTGCCAAAAATCCCTGTTTAAATCAGCAAACTGTTCCAATACATCAATTTCTATTCCTTCTACACTTGCCTGCCCATCCAAACTATATCTTTTTGTATCGCCACTATGGTAAATAAAACCTAAATCCAGAAGGCTTGCAGTAAGAACCGTTTGCTCATCAAAATGATACGTAAACCCAACATCTGCTCCTAAGCCTAAGTCACCTCCAAAAGCAGCTCTCTTTATTAAAGCAGATGCAGTATTATCAGCATCGCCAATGGCATCCAAACCAGAAGTTCTTAACTCAAGATCAGCGCTAAGTGTTGTTCTTATTCTATTATTAGCGCCTTCGGTATTAATAAAATAACCATTATTTGTAGATGAGCTATAATCTACAATTCCAGAATAAATCTTTCCCCTTGCCCCTATGGTCAAATTTCTATTTATCTTTTTATTTATTCCAAAATGGATAACATTTACCATTGAACCCCGTGCCTTTAAATCACCCAAATCATATTCTCTGCCTATTTGGTCGGCATTGCCTTCAAAGGCTAAATGGGCGTAATCTTTTGGCCAATAGATAATATTGTCAATATCTAGATAAGCACCCAAAGAATAAAAGATATTAGGGTTTTGACTACGGTAGCCTATGTTTAGAAATTCCAATTGAAAAGTTCCGCTAAACTCATCCATTGTTGAAAGTCCATCAACCATCCGATTACGGATTTTATCATTGATATCCAGTCCATCGTTAGCAAAAATATCATTTACAGAGACACCGCTAGATCCCGCATAACCAGATATACCGGATAGCAAGGGTACCCCAGCATACCATTTAAAACCTGATTCTACCCCGGGATTCACCATCACCGATTGTGGAATCTCGTTAAAATCGTATAAGATTTGCTTGTTTTGCGCTTTAACAAAAACGCAAAACACCATTGCCAATAAAATAACTAGTCTGGAATGTCTCATTTTAAGCGCACGGTAAATTTAGCACTGGACCTTAAAATTATAGCGGGATCCGGAAGATTTGACGTACTAGAATTGTCACCTAAATTTCTTGCACTTAAGCGTATTTTTGAAGTATTGGTTATGATATCTAAACTTTTACCTGTATTACCATAAGTAACCTCCCGAATCAACAAAGCGGCAGGGGCAGGATCCATCTGAAAAAATTCGGTATCCAATACATTGTCATTCTCATCCAAGAACTCCAATGTAATCTCAATTTGTTTACTGGTTGTATTTTCTAACTCATACGTTAGGACACCCTCAATAACCCTCTCGGCAAAAAGCTCTTCTTCAAATGCGTCGAAGTTGAAATCTTGAGTGAAAAAATTAAGTCCAGAAATCCTATTAATTAAGGTTTCCTGCGTTTTTACATAAAAAATACTGGTTTCAAAAGTGGGTGTGATTTCTAAATCATCATACTGATTAAAATCTTGTTCTTCCGAACAAGAAAATAACACCACTCCCAATAAAAAGGGAAGTATTAAGGTACAAATCTTTTTCATTAGAGTAATTATAATGGTATTTGACCAATAGATGGTTTACCTATATCAATAATAACTCTATAAATAGGATTTTATTTCGCCCAAAGTTGTAATCATATGGCAGTGATCATGCCTTGGATCGTTATGGGCATTAAAATGAAGTGTATTGAAACCTAATGATTTTGCCCCCAATATATCTGCCTCTATACTGTCCCCTATCATTAGCGATTTACTGGGAACAGCGCTGGCTTTACGTAAGGCCAATTCAAAAATAATAGGATTTGGTTTCTTTACCCCTGCCATTTCAGAATCAACTATATGCGTAAAGAAATGGTGAATACCCGCGTTTTTAAGCTTTTTTTCCTGAACTTCCTGAAAACCATTGGTTATAATGTGCAAATTGTAAGTAGGCCGTAAATATTCTAAAACGGATTTAGTTTCTGGAAACAAATGGTTGTATGTGGACAAATGTTCTATATATGCATGGGAAAGATCATTTATAGTTTTATCCGACACCTCATATTTTAAGGCATCAAAAACTGTTTTAAGACGTTGATATCGCAATGCTGATTTTGTAATTTTTTCCTCTCTGTACAGTTTCCAAAATGCCAAGTTGGCCGGCACATAAACCTCCAAGAAATCATCCAGAAATATTTGAATGTTGTAATGTTCAAATATCTTTTGAAACGTAAGTGCCGAATTTTTCTCAAAATCCCAAAGCGTATGGTCCAAATCAAAAAAAACGTCTGTAACTTGGTCTTTAAACATTGTACTTTACAAGAATATCTTTATAAATTTCTTTCCAATCCGGTTTGTTATCCTTCCCTAACAGTTCATTTGAAAAAACTGTAAGAAACAAACCGCCAACTGTTTTTATCTCTAAATATATTTTATCCAAGGATTTCAAAACGTCAGATTTATGCTTTAACCCTAAAAGGGCATAATCATGAACAGCGAAGGGGTATATTTTAATAGGTTGCTGTACTTCCAAGGGTATATCATAAAACTGAAAAGGAGTACATGTACCAGCCCTAAATCCAATTTGATGGGTGTATCCCATTGTAAAATCATCTGTAAACTCTGCGGCAATCAAATTTCTGTAGGATTCCGGAACATCCACTCTATTATACCTCATCCTTGAGAAATTTACGGGACGGTTTACCACTTTTTCTAAATTCCCTTTTTCTCTTTTTAATATATCTACATTGTTAAAAGAACTATATGAGGCGGCTAGTGCCACCTTGGAGTAATCTCCTATATACTTAATAAGCGATTTAAATTTATTGCTATTGGTAGATACATTTTTATCGTACTTGGAATAGTTGGCAAACTGGAAAAAGAAAATACTTTTTACCCTAAATTCATTATGCCAATCAATTAAACTAGCAAAATTATCATAGGGATCCTTTTTAATGTTCAAACCAACAGCGATACGCTCTACTACACGTTTTAACCTAAAATTGACCAAGTCTAGCATCAACCCAGAAAACCCTCTCACAATACCCCGGTTTGCATAGCAATGTGAAGATGTCACATCTATTAAAGAACGATATTCGTAAGCTTTGGATTGCCGCTTAATTTCAGGAAACCGTTCCAATAAGATTTTGAGTAGTTTAGAGGCCCATATATCCACTACGGGTCTTTCCAAAAATTTATGTTGATAGGCAATACTATCTTTTGGTGAAAATCGCCCATGTATATCCTTTACATGAGGTAAATACTCTTCATATCTACTTATGAGGTAAAAGGTAGCCGCAAAAATGTCAAAAGGAACATTACTTCTATCACCGGTAGAAAAAAAACATGGGGTATTATCCCAGCTCATGACATTAATATCGATATCATTTATGCCTTGCTCAAAAAGTAAATCATGACTTCTTACAAAAAACTCATTTTGTAAAGGTTGCTTGGTATATGTTATTTTTTCCTCAGAATGCTTTATAAACTCTTCTACTTTAGTTGTAAATGCAACTTCTATACCCAATATTTTGGTGAACATATGCTTCATGGTATACGTGAAGCGAGGCGTAATCTTATGGGTATAAATTAATAGCATTTATAATATTTGGTTATCTGCAAAACTAAAATAATCTTTCTGGGTTATGATAAGATGATCCAACACTTTAATATCCAAAGATTCTGAAGCGGTCTTTATTTTTTGGGTAATGTTTTTATCTGCCTGGCTAGGTTTTAGAGTACCTGAGGGATGATTGTGCGCCAACAATATTGCTACAGCCCCTAATTCTAAAGATTGCTTCATAACAATTCTAACATCAACCAAAGTACCGGTAATACCACCTTTACTTAATTGGGCCCTATGTAATACCTTGTTAGAATTATTTAAATATAAGATCCAGAATTCCTCATGTTCCAATTCTCCCATAATAGGTTGCAAAATTTCAAACGCATCCTTACTACTACCAATTTTTGAAATTTGAGCACCTTCCTCCCCCCTTCTCCTTCTGCCTATCTCCAAGGCGGCAGAAATAGTTACTGCTTTAGCCTCACCAATACCTTTAAACTGCATTAATTGCTTAATGGACAACCTGCCCAATTCATTTAGATTATTGTTTACCGAGGCTAAAATACGTTTGGAAAGCTCTACAGCACTTTCAGATCTACTTCCTGAGCCTATGAGAATGGCGATCAATTCAGCATCCGACAAAACGGAACGTCCTTTTTGCACTAATTTTTCCCTAGGTTTATCATCGTCCGACCAATGCTTTATAGAAAATGAGCTGGGCTTTGTTTGCATATGCTAAAGATAATGAACAAATTATTTTTAAGCTGTTATTCCTCCTCAGATTGATCTTGCCTTTGTTCTATTTTAGCTCTTGTATCATTTATCATCCGGTCCTCTTCCATAATAACATTGGAAACGCCCAAAATAAATGCAACCAATAAAACAGAGCATAACCATCTCATCTTAGCTATAGCCTTACTGAAAAAAATACGAATATTTCCTTTGGACATACAAACCCCAAATCAATATTCATACCCCAAATCAATTTACTGACAAAATTGCACTAAACATCTAATTATCAGCCTTCTATTTGGTTCTTAAGTTGTGATAAATCGAGGCCGCCATAATTACCGGAACTCATTAATAACAAGGTTGTATTTGAGTAGTTTTGCTTTTCAATAAAACTATGAAATGAAGCTGCATCTGTAAATATGGTCAAATCTTCCCTTTCAAACGCCTCCTTGATCTGTTCTGGCGTAACTTCCTTTAATTTTTTTATGGCCACTGATTCCGGCAAATAAAAGATTACCGCTTCATCTGCGGCATCTAATGCACCTTTATACTCTTTTAAAAATTCAGGATTAAAACTGCTATAGGTATGTAGTTCCAAACAAGCTACAAGTTTGTTTTTGGGATATTGTTCTTTTACTGCTTTGGTTGTAGCCGCAACCTTACTGGGCGAGTGAGCAAAATCCTTGTAAGCAACGCTAGAAGAACTTTCCGCAATTTTCTCTAGTCGTTTAGACGCTCCTTTAAAAGTGGAAATAGCTTCATAAAAATCTTCCTCATCTACGCCCATATTCTGGCAAATCCATTTTGCACCTGCCAAATTACTTAAGTTATGCTTTCCAAAAACTTCAATGGGCATATATCCTTCAAGCGTATTTAAAAATGTTTCTCCATTTTCAACCTTATAATCCGGTGTGGTATAGGGTAATTTTCGAATAGCATTTTCAGAGGCTTCCACAACCTTTTTCACTTCAATATCCTCTTCATTATACGTAATGCTACCTCCTTTAACGATACTATCAACAAATACCTGAAATTGCTCAACATAATTTTCAAATGTTGGAAAAACATTGATATGGTCCCAAGCAATACCACTTAGTAAAGCTATGTTGGGTTTGTACAAATGAAATTTTGGTCTACGGTCTATGGGCGAGGACAAATACTCATCACCTTCTAAAACGATAAAATCGTTCTCTTCGGTCAAATGAACCATCCTATCAAAGCCGTCCAATTGTGCACCTACCATATAGTCAACGGCTACATCATGAAAGTTTAGCACATGTAATATCATTGAGGTTATAGTCGTTTTACCATGACTACCACCAATGACCACCCTGGTTTTATTTTTTGATTGTTCGTATAAAAATTCAGGATACGAATAAATAGTCAACCCAAGTTCTTGGGCTTTTAACAATTCTGGATTATCTGCTTTGGCATGCATACCTAGAATTACGGCATCTATGTCTGTAGTTATCTTATTTGGAAACCAACCAAATTTTGTTGGTAAAAGCCCTTTTTCATCCAATCTAGACTTTGATGGCTCAAAAATAACATCGTCACTTCCCGTAACCTTGTATCCCTTGTGTTCTAATGCCAAGGCTAAATTATGCATGGCACTGCCCCCAATGGCTATGAAATGTATTCGCATTAATAAATTTTAGAATTCAAAGATAGCAATAGCAAAGAGCTCCACAAATCTATCCAATCTTAGTTAGTTTATTTTTATCTTCGGTATAAATACAAATCATATGCATTTACATCTTGACACTATACCAACAAAAGAAATAATGCCGGGCTATCATGCAAAAATGATACATGGTGATAAAATGTCCATAGCGTATTGGAATGTGGAAAAAGATGCAGAAGTTCCGGAGCATTCTCACATGCACGAACAAGTAATGCAAGTTTTAGAGGGTGAGTTTGAGTTTACTTTGGACGGAAATTGTAAAATATATTATCCCGGTGATATAGTAGTTATTGCGCCATTCAAAACACATAGTGGTAGAGCTCTAACAGCTTGTAAGCTAATGGATGTTTTTAGTCCGGCCAGGGAAGAATACAAGTGAATCACCTTTAAAACAATATAGTATGGAAATTTCGCTTATAGGTAAAAAAGCTTTGGTTGGTGGCAGCAGTGGTGGTATTGGCAAGGCAATAGCACAGCAATTGGCAGAAAGTGGCGCAAGTGTTACACTAATATCCCGAAGTGAGGAAAAATTAAAAGATATCGTTTCCAAATTGCCTAAAAATCAAGGCCAGGCTCACAACTATTTAGTCGTGGACTTTTCTGATTTTGAGAAATATAAAAAAATAATTTCCGCATATTTCAATTCGAATTCTGTTGATATTTTGGTGAACAACACACAAGGACCGTCCGCGGGTAGCGCCTTGGAAAAGAACGTAACAGATTACCAAGAAGCCTTCGACCTTCTTTTTAAAACAGTGGTCTTTACCACTGAATTGGCTTTAAAACAAATGCAAAAAAACCAATGGGGCCGTATTATCAATGTGGCCTCGGTCTCGGTAAAGGAGCCCTTATCATATTTGGCATTATCGAATACCATACGGGCTGCCGTAGTTACCTGGGCAAAATCACTAGCTACAGATATTGGTCAATATAATATTACAGTAAACAGTATTCTCACTGGGTATTTTGATACCGAAAGGATTTCACAGTTAAATCAGAAAAAAGCGGAGCAAATGGGAATTCCGCAAACAGAAGTCCGTGCCGAAATGGAATCGAAAGTTCCTTTAAAAAGAATCGGAGACCCGAAAGAATACGGTTATTTGGCAGCTTTTTTGGCTTCTAATAAAGCTGCCTACATTACAGGTGCTCAAATTCCTATAGATGGTGGCCTGCTGAAAAGTTTATAATATTCAACTAACAAGAAAGGCGGTTCACTAGATAAAAGTAGCACTTCCCTAATTTAATATTGTAAGTGGTATGGCTTTTGACAAACTTTGCCGAAAGAATAAACTTATACTATTCACAAAAACCTGTAAAAAACAATACAGCTTAAAAAGTCATAGTATACAATATCGATTATCCAGTAAATTTGTTATTATGAAACTAATGTTAACCACTTTGACACTCATCCTATTCTCCCAAATAGCTATTCCTCAAGATAACCAAGTTACCTATGAGCAGCTATGGGCAAAAGTGCATAAATTGGAAAAGGATAATTTTACCAAATCAGCACTAGATGTTGTTGTACAAATTGCGGATAAAGCCAAGAAGGAAAAAAATAAAGTACAGCAGATAAAATCGATCTTATTTAGTTCCAAGTATGCATTAATTCTTGAGGAGGATGCCAAACTTAGTGTTGTTAACGACTTCAAAAAGGAAATTAATATTGCGGAATTTCCAGTGAAAAATATTCTTGAAGGCTATTTAGCAAATCTATATTGGCAGTACTTTCAGCAAAACAGGTATAAATTTTACAACCGTACGGCAACAGAATCTAAGGTAGATTCTCTGGATTTTAGGACATGGGACCTCACTACACTTTTTAAAGAAATCAATATTCATTTTGAAAAATCGCTTCAAAACCCCAAAAAGCTTCAAAAAGAAAATATTGAAAAATACAAGGGAATTCTGCACGAGCAAGTGGGGTCAAAAAATGTAAGGCCAACATTGTTTGATTTATTGGCACATAATGCATTAAACTTTTTTAAAACCGATGAAAACAGCATTACCCGACCAGCGGATAAATTTGAAATTGACAATCCCGAAATGCTTTGTGATGCCTATTCATTTTCACAGCTTCAAATTAATACGGAGGACGAAACTTCCTTGCAGGCTAGAGCTTTGTTGGTATATCAACAACTAATACAATTTCATTTTCCAAATGCAGATATGAATGCCTTAGTTGCCAATGATATTGAACGATTAAAGTTTATACATTCCAAAGCTGTGTTTAAGAATAAAGACAGTTACTTTTTGGAAGTTTTAATACAATCCGCAGAAAATCTCAAAACACATGAAAGCTCTGCATTATACAAATATGAGATTGCGGAAGTTCTAAGAAGCCAAGGCACCTATAATAAAAATAATGAAGAGTTTCGGTGGAAGCTCAAAGAAGCTGTTGCAATTTGTGATGAAGTTATCTCTGTATTCCCAGAAAGTAGAGGTGGTAAAAAATGTGCCGTATTAAAAACACAGATTTTAGCTTCCTCCCTGCAATTAACGGCAGAGAAAAATGTGGCCATCAACCTGCCGTCTCGTTTATTGGTGAACTATAAAAACCATGAGCATCTAGAGTTAAAGGCTTATTCTATAAACCAATTACAGAAAACCAAACTACAAGATCTATATACCATTCAAGATAAGCTGGCATATATTAAGAAGTTGCCATTAAAAAGCTCTCGGCAAGCAAAACTGAAAAATGAAGGTGATTACCAAAACCATAGTATTGAAATACCAGTACCAAAACTAACTAATGGTCAATACGTTATTCTGGTAACATCCAATAGTGCAAATGGTGAAGGACAGCAGGAAAATAGCTTCGCTTTTAGCCCTATTCAAGTTACAAACCTTGCCATTAGTGAAACACGGATGCCAGACCGTCATATTTTTCAAGTTATCGACAGAAATACCGGCGAACCAAAAAAGAATTCCAAAATCACGTTACATTACAGACGTAATTATCGTAGTCCCTTAGTCACTAAAAAATTGACTACAGACGGAAAGGGCTTTGCCGCGCTACCCCTTAACGGAAACCCACTTTCAATTGTTTATACGGAAGTAAACCACAAGGATGAAACCGCTTTTTTTGATGGCACTTATATTAATCGTAAAATAAAAGAAAACAAAGTTCCTCAGATTATCTATAATACATTTTTGTTCAAGGACCGAAGTATTTACAGACCTGGACAACCTTTGTATTTTAAAGGTATTGTCATAGAACGTGAGGAGGCCAATTCCAAGGTAGCTCCAAACGAATTGGTTACGGTAGAACTTGTTGATGTAAACGGGCAAACAGTATCTGAATTGGATGTGGAAACCAATGAATATGGTTCTTTCTCTGGTAACTTTATACTTCCCAATACGGGTCTAAACGGTGAATATCATTTAAATGTCTATGGATTATCGGGCTTAATAGAAAATCAATTTTATTTTTTAGTTGAAGAATATAAAAGGCCCAAATTTGAGACTTCATTTAATCCCGTTACCGAAACTTTTAAAGTAAATGATAGCATAACTGTGAAGGGTAATGCAAAATCTTTTGCAGGAAGTAACATTACAGACGCAAAAGTAAGTTATCGTATTCAGCGTAATGTAAATTTTTCACCTTGGTTTTATTGGAGTAGGCCTTATACATATAGCGAACCTCTAGAAATTGGTCATGGTGAGACTATTACCAATGCAGCAGGGGAATACGACATAAAGTTCAAGGCAATTCCCGACCTAAAAATGGATAAAGCGGACCAGCCCGTTTTTAGTTACACTATAACGGCCGATGTTACGGATATTAACGGGGAAACACGTCGTGCTTCCACAACCGTACAAGTTGGCTACCATGCCATGACAGTCTCCATTGTTGTTGACGATCAATTGGACAAGACTAAAAATGAACATGACATTACTATTAGTACCCAAAACTTAAATGGTCAAAAAGTATCTGCAAAGGGTATGATAAAAATATATAAATTAAAATCACCGGATCAAGTACTACGTAACAGACCGTGGCCAGCTCCCGATTATCAATATTGGGGAAAAAGTGATTTTAAGTCGCTTTACCCACATGACGCCTATTTAAATGAAAATAATCCCAATACTTGGGAAAAGGGTGAATTGGTGTTTGATACTGAATTTGACACAGAAAAGACGACCAAGATTAGTTTAAAATCCATCAAAAAATGGGAATCCGGGAAGTATATCATTGAGCTGGTCTCCATGGATAAATTTGGGCAAGAAGTGAAGGCCAAGTCACGTACCAACGTATATAGTGAAAAGGAAAAAAAGTTAGCGGACAATGCACTGTTTGACATAAAGACCGATAAAAAAACATATGAAGTTGGCGAAACTGCTGAAATAACTTTTTGTACCAATGCAGCCATTTTGTTTCTTACCGTTTGGGTTGAAAAGGATAAGCAAATAGTAACAAAAGAAATTATTAAAATAAAGAAAGGCTGTGAATCCATAAGCATTCCCATAAATGAAAAAGATCAGGGAGGTTTGGTTGTTAACTATTCCTTCTCAGCTTTTAATGGCTACCAGTCTGGTTCTACCCCAATATCTGTTCCCTACCCAGATTCGGACTTGGAGATTGAAACCTTGACTTTTAGGGACAAATTACAGCCCGGCGCAGATGAAACCTGGAGTTTTAAGATCAAGGGACCTAAAGGAGAAAAAGTTACCGCCGAATTGCTGGCCAGTATGTACGATGCTTCGTTAGATCAATTTAGGGGTCACAATTGGAACTTCAATCCAATTTCTCGTCCTTATTATTATGGGATTTCCAGGAGCAACGCAGGTCAAAGTTTTGGAAAAATTCAATTTAGAAACTATAATCATCATCTTAATATTACTAATGTACCAAGCATAAACTACGACAGTTTTGAATGGTTTGGATTGGATTTCAACAATTCCTATTATGCCCAGAGAAATTATATAAATAGATATAGGACGAAGCAAAAAAACAAATCTTCTATAGATACAACAATAAAAGAAGGTTATATAAATGGAACGGTTTACGATGAAATAGGTGAGCCCTTGCCCGGTGTAACCGTTTTAATTAAAGGAACAACAGTGGGTGTAACTACAGATTTTGATGGTAACTTCTTAATTAAAGCCAGTCAAAATGATATTTTAACCATTAGTTATATAGGTTATAACGACGAAAAGATCACTCTAGACAAAAACAATTCGCTAATCATTTATTTATCTGAAAGTTCAGAAGCCTTAGAAGAAGTTGTTGTTACGGGTTACGGCACTACCAAAAGGAAAGCAATGACCGCTGCAGTGAGCATGGTCGCAAATGACAACATGGATGTGGAATTAGAAGCTGATAATCTTCTACAAGGCAAGGTCGCTGGTGTTCAAGTATCTTCTGCTCCAAAGGAAGAGGTGTCTACAAATTCAGATATTGACTTTAGTGGGGTTCAAATACGCAGAAATTTACAGGAAACAGCATTCTTTTTCCCACATTTGTTAACCGACAAAGAAGGAAATGTGACCTTTAGTTTTACCTCTCCTGAGGCACTGACGCGTTGGAACTTACAGTTGCTCGCCTATACCAAAGACTTGAAATCTGCTATTAAAAATTTATCTACAATTACCCAAAAAGAATTGATGGTTATTCCTAATCTACCAAGGTTTTTACGCGAGGGAGATGACATCATCATCAGCAGTAAAATTTCCAACCTAACGAACAAGCACTTGGACGGTTTTGGCCAACTGGAAT
>CBFIGW010000057.1:0-17566 GCA_965662155.1 Maribacter sp.
TTCATTTCTATCTGGAACACTGTTTACAATAAAATTTCCTTTTTTAACCGGCAATAGCATATTAGCTGTAAGATTCTTGCCGTCACTAAAAAAATAAACTTGGTCGTTTTTAATGATATCCGACAAGCCTTCATAACTGGTGCCCCCATCCGCCCTTAAATTAACCAAGGTCTCTTTAAGTTCACTCCAGTCACCATTGGATATTTTAAAAAACTGCTCTTCAACAGCATTGTTAAACAATACTAGTTGTACTATTTGATTTGGAGTCCTTTGGAATACTTTGTCTAAAATTTCAAATTCCTTTTCTATATCCCTTTCCAACATAGAAAAGGATGTATCCCAGCAAATGGTAACATTATTATTTGTCTCTTGTGAAAAGACCGTAAAAAAAGTAAGTAATGCGATTGTCGTAAATACTTTTTTCATAAATTTTGTTTTAATTTCCTTGGTGTCCTTTTACCCTTGGTATCAATAGTAATTCGGTCTGGCGGCCATTTACATACCTAAATCCGTCCTCACCATAAAAACCAGCTTCCTCTAACATGATGCGTATATCTCGGTTCCATTCGGGTATGTTGATCGTAGTATTTAGTTCTATAGCGTATACCGTGTTTGGATTTAACGGGTAATTTTCCCCGTCATCTTTCATTACCCCGCCTTGGGAATCCCACATACCTATGGTTGTCCCAGCCGAGTGACCGTATAGCCCTAAAGGATGCGTATAGATAGATGGTCTTAGTCCCGCAGATTTGGCATCGCTTAACGACTTTGCCAAAATCTCATTACCCGTTCTACCCTTAATCATATTGCTGGTTAGGTAATCTTGAACTCGGTTACCGTCTTTTAAACCATCAATTAAAAATTGTGGAGCCGCTAATTCTTCAGGTTTCAGTACGTAAGCCAACTCCTGACAATCGGTATTTAATCTTAAATAGGTGATTCCAAAATCACAATGGAGTAAATCACCTGGAAGAATAACCATATCTTCAGGTCTCCCTGAAAATGAATATAAATGACTTACCAATTCATCTTTGGACCTTTGAATATCAACAGTGGGATGAAACCATGTTTCTAAGCCTAAATCCGTTACTTTTTGTCTCATCCACCATTCTACATCGCTAGTTGTTGTGATCCCGGGCGTAATGACTTTTTCAGAAAAGGCCTCAGCTATAATATCATGGGTAATATCTACCAATTGATCGTAAATAATCATTTCACGTTCCGTACGGGTCTCTATCCAACGTACTGCTAATTGTTCTGCTGAAACTACTTTAGATTTATATTTTTTGGGTAGATTGGACATAAACTCATCGTAATCAGTTTTATCCAATCCGTCTGCAATATTGTGATCCTTAGAAAAATTCAAGCCAATTTTATTTGGGTTTCTTTCCGTTATCAACTGCATTAGCCTTTTCCATTGGTTAGGTTCTTTCTCTTTATCCCATGCGGACTCAATATTTTTGCCAACGTTGTATCTGGCCACAGCCAATTTTTCTATGGTATTATCCTGCTTATTTCTATAAAACAATAAAATAGTTCTCCGCCTTGCATTTAACCATGTTGATGGTAACATAGTCCTTAACACGGGATCCTCATTGTATTCCCTTGAAATAACTACCCACATATCAATACCAGAGGCATCCATTAAAGATGGCAAGATGTTATTAAAACGGTCGTCTAAAATTTCGTCAACAACTACCGCACGTTCTTTTTCATTTAAGATCTGTTGCGCATTTAAAGTTAGACATGTGATAAGAAGGAATAAAAAGCAATATTTAGTCATATGATACAGTGTTATATTTCGGATACAGAAATATACAGGTATTTTAGCTATTACCCAACACTATGTTCAAAGTAGCATTACGTTGTACTTTTCCAGTTTCCGTTCTTAAAAAAGATGCAATGAAGAATGCTTTTTTGGGTTTTTCAAATGGTGTAAGTGTTTCACTCTCTTCTATTTTTTGAAGAATTGGTTCAACAATACTTTTTTCCCCTTCCAGAATCAATATCAATTTTTCTCCCAACTTTTCATCGGGAATACCTGCCAAGAAAAATGGGCTTGAAATATTTTTTTTTAGCTTTCCTTCTATTTGTTCGGGGATTAATTTTACACCTCCAGAATTTATGATCGTATCAAATCTGCCCAACCAGTTGAATTGATTTTCATTGATTATCTCCACCATATCATTGGTAAAGACCTTTTCTTTGGATATTTTAGGGGCATCTATAACCAAACAACCTCTCTCATCTGTTGAAAAATGAATATCGGGCAATGCAACAAACTTTTTATTATTCACATCCTTAGTTAACTCTTTAATAGCCACATGTGTGATAGTTTCTGTCATGCCGTAGGTTTCATATGCATTAACATCACAAGCAGCAATTTGCTTTCTTAAAGAATTTGAAACTGCAGCACCACCAATAATCAGAGTTTTAATTTGACCCAATAGTTTAAGCGAGTTTTGAACCTGTAGCGGAACCATGGCACAAAAATCATAATACTTATTAGTGAAATTTAAAGGCGTAGCTGTAGGGGCAACGGTGTCCAATTCTAACCCCAAGGCCATAGCCCTTACCAACATCATTTTACCGGCGATATATCTAGCCGGTAGACATAATAATGCTTTTTGACCCGATTTTAAATTAAAATAGGAACCAGTAGCATGTGCACTATTTACCATGTGCGCTTTGAGTAACGAAATTTCTTTTGGTAATCCTGTAGAACCAGAGGTATGGACACTTATTACCGGTGTTGAATCTAACCAGTTTACTAAAAACTCCCCGATTTCTTGCTCAAATTCTTGCCCTTCTTTTATAAAACTATAGGCTACTTCTATTAAATCCGATTCACTAAGATTTAATCCATTTAATTTAAAATTTGGATGAAGTGCTACCACAATAATTTAAGGATTATCCGTGCCTAAAAAAGCTTCTCTAGATGCCACTTTCCCAGTTAAACGTTCTTTCCAATCTGTCCAACCATATTTTTTAGAGAATACAATTAGTAAAATTGGAAATACAATAAATACAGGAACTAAAACGTCCCACCCGAGTACCGGGTCTGAAATATCCGTATAAAGTGAATGTGTTTGAAATGCTGTCCAATCTGCTGTTACCAATAAGGCTGCTGTTAAATTATTAGCTGCATGAAATCCTAGTGCGAGTTCCAGTCCCCTATCCATTAATGTTATAATACCTAGAAAGAACCCCGTGCCGATGTAGAAAACTAAAATACCATACCCTAATTTTTCCACTTCTGGGTTAAAGAGGTGCAATGCTCCAAATAACAAGGATGTGAATACCAATGGAAACCATCTGTTTTTTGTTAGCACACCTAACCCTTGCATCATATAACCACGCATAAAGTACTCTTCCATACTCGTCTGAATAGGTATTAATAAGATGGCAATTAACGCTAGAACAAGAAAAGGATATAGATCAAAATTGAATGAATAATCCTCCGGAGACAGATAAATATCTATGAAAATAAAGAGAATAGAAACTACAGCCCAAAGTAAAAATGAGAACAAAACTCGTTTCCAATCTACTTTTTTTCTTGAAGTAGTTAAAGCTGTAATTGTTTGTTTGTGTACCAGTTTAACATATAAGAAAAGAAAAAATAAACCAATAGCAAAGGTCAACAACATATAGAACAAAAAAGTGTTTGACCCCAGTGAATTAGACATAGCACCCATATCACCACTTTGTAATACCGACATCCCATTATCTGATAACAAAACGGCAGCAATCAATGGTATTCCTCCAATAAACTGCCATGCAAAAAATACGGTTACAACTCCAATTATATACCTCCAATTTTCACTTAAGCCCTTATACGCCTGTTCTATATACATAGTTCTTTTATTTTTTTAATATCCCATTTTTTGGAACGATTATAATAAAGTCCTCCTTGTTTAACTTCTAAAGGACAATCAAAATTATTTGTAAATAAGCTTCCGGTACCTAAACCTTGCGGTAAATTATTTTTAAGAGTAGCCGTCCATTGCGCTATGGCATTTAATCCAATATTACTTTCCAAGGCACTGGTGATCCACCAACCGATGTTTAACTCTTCCGCCAAGTTAATCCACTCTAAACTCCCTTTAAATCCTCCTACTAAACTAGGTTTTAAAATAATGTATTGAGGTTCTACCGTTAGTAATAGTTCTCTCTTTTTTGTTACATCAACAATACCTATTAATTCCTCATCAAGGGCAATAGGTAAAGGAGTTTGTTCACAGAGTGTTTGCATATCATACCATTGTCCTTGTTTTATAGGCTGCTCTATAGAATGTAACTCTAGAGTGGCTAATTTTTCCAATTTTTGTAACGCATCCTTTGGAGAGAAAGCACCATTGGCATCTACACGAAGTTCTATTTCGCTTTTAGAAAAATTTCTTCGTATTGATTCTAGTAATTTTATTTCAGTTTCAAAATCAATAGCGCCAATCTTCATTTTAATACACTTAAAACCCTGTTCTAATTTCTCGTGTATTTGATTTTTCATAAAACCTTCATCGCCCATCCAAACCAATCCGTTAATAGAAATTGGATTTCCATCCACAAAAAATGGCGAATTGAACAATTCAAAAGGATTAGTAGACCTAAAAGATAAAAACGCTTGCTCAATACCAAACTGCAAACTTGGGTAATCCCTTAACTTTTCCAGTAAAAAAGTTTCTCCTCTGTTTATGTTTTTTTTTATCCATTTGCAGGTATTTTCATAATCAGGAACATCATCATAACTCAAACCCCTGAATACCGCACATTCACCTATTCCCCAATTTTTATTTTCTTCGAGAATTAAATACCATGTTTCTTTAGTGCGTAGTACACCCCTAGACGTTCCGCTAGGATTTTTAAAGTTTAAAAGATGCTTTTTAAAAGTAGCTTTCATAAATTCTTACAAATTTAGCTATATTTTTGGCTTACAAGAGAACACAATGGAAAGTATAAATGGAAAAGTTATTTGGATTACTGGAGCATCATCAGGTATTGGTGAAGCATTGGCCTATGAATTAGATAAACAGGGCTGTTCATTAATTCTTTCCGCTCGCAGGGAGAATGAGGTGCAACGTGTAAAATTAGCATGTAAAAACCCAAATAAAATAGCGGTACTTCCATTGGATCTATCCGATTTTGAATCAATGAATCTTAAAGTAAAAACAGCCATTTCGTTTTTTGGTAAAATAGATATTCTTGTTAATAATGGAGGTATAAGCCAGCGCTCTTTAATAGCTGAAACCAAATTTAAAGTATACCAAGACTTAATAAACATTAACTATCTGGGTACCATAAATTTATCTAAAGAAATATTGTCATATTTTATATACCAAAAACAGGGTCATTTTGTTACCGTCACTAGCTTAATGGGTAAATTTTCTTCTCCCTATCGCTCTGGATATTGTGGTGCCAAACATGCCCTTCATGGTTTCTTTGATGCATTAAGAATGGAGCACGAAAAAGACAACATAAACGTAACGCTAATATGTCCTGGATTTATACAGACCAATGTCGCCAAAAACGCTTTGACCGCAGATGGAAGTAAGCAAGGTGAAAATGATGTTGCAACTTCAAATGGAATTCCCGTTAAGACTTGCGCCAAGAAAATTATCAAAGCAATTAAAAAGAAAAAATTTGAGGCCTATATTGGTAAGAAAGAAATTTATGCGATATATGTGAAGCGATTTTTTCCCAAGTTATTGCATAAACTTGTTTTAAGAAGTGCCGTAAGGTAGTTAGTGGTTTATTTAAAATTAAACCAAAACCGTACCCCTTGCGTTGTTTTATCTGTATTTAAATTAGTTTGTAGCTGATTGGCCAATCTGTTCATTAGACGAATTCCCATAGAAGAATTTGCTCTTTCCTGTGTGTCTTCCGGTAAACCTACTCCATTATCAGTGTATTCAAAAAAGCCTTCACTTCCAGAAATCTTTCTCAAATGAATATAAATCTTACCATTTTCCTCATCATGGGGAAAGGCATATTTAAATGAATTGGATACTAGCTCATTTAATATAAGCCCAAAAGGAATGGCCCTGTCAATATCTAGCTCAACTCCTTCTGCATCAATCGTAATATTTATATTGTGACCTCCTTTTTTATAAACAGACTGTACACTATTGATGAGGCTTTCTATATAACCTTGCATTTCAATTACGGATAAATCGTCGTTCTGATATAGTTTTTGATGGATCAATGCCATTGCCTTAACCCTACTCTTACCTTCTTCCAAAGCTTGTATAGCAGCTTTACTTCTGGTATTCTTGGTCTGTAAACTCAATAAACTAGAAACCATTTGAAGATTATTCTTAACCCTATGGTGAATTTCTTTTAACAAAGAATCTTTCTCTACCAAAGAGTTTTCAATAATATGTTTCTGTTCTGCAATTAACCTTTGGTTTTTTATACTCTTTAAATATGCATATACTAGCCCGGCAAAACCCATTAAGGTAAATACCAAGGAAATAAATACAAGACTGATACTTTTATCTTTTTCTGCAATATCATTTCGTTGTTTCTCCAAAGCTTTCTTTTGCTCCTCGATCATACCTTTGGAGTACTCAACTTCTTGGTTTATGACCGCCGCCAATTGCTGGCTTTTAATATTTGATTCTTTTAAATCTATAGAGTCCCTTATTCTGATATTACGTTTTAAGTAGTCCGCTGAGCTCCTATAGTCGCCAGTTTTATCGTAATAAGTGGCATATAACCTATTTTTTAAAAGAATATTCTCCGCTTTGATCGGATTTAAATCATCAGTTAAATAATCCGTAGCTTTTTCAAAATCATCGAGCTGTAAATAACAGTTGGATATGGCTAAAATATTCTCCATTAAATCTGAAGAAAATTTACCGGATTTATGTTTTTTTATAGTTGTAATGCTTTCTTCCAAAAATGGAATAGCGGTCTCATATTCCTTTAATTGAACATGACACTTACCAATATTTCCTAAAATAAGACCTTTTAAATGCTGTGCCTCATTAATTTGATTCTCTGTTTTAACCCTTATGACATCGCTAAAATAAACATCTACAAGCGCGTTTGCCTTATTAAAATAACTTAAAGCGGTAGGTGTAGATTTATCCAACCTAAGGTAATTACCTATATTATTGTTATACACCGCTTGAGCATAAAAATCATCGTCATCAATTTCTTTTTTCTCCTCGGTCATATAGTCTTTCATCGCCTTACGATGTTGACCTAAGTTCGAATAGATATCATAAAATGAAATATTGTTGGTAATGCCCAAATCCCTTTTTCGAAGTCTAATTTCTATTTGTTTATCATATAACTCCAATTTGGAATAATTAGCGTCCATTAATTCAAGTACACGTAGATACGTATCGGAATCTGTATTTTCCAAATTATCATACAACCCTTTAGTAATGGCCAAACTTTTCTCATAATCCCCTAAGTCATTATAAATTTGTGCCTGTATCAATTGGTAATTAACTATTGCAATTGAGTCATTGGTTTTTTCTGAACTATTAAGGTACACATTAACTGTATCCAACCAATCGTAAGCTGAATTTTGATTATATCTATTGGAAGTGGAAAAGAAAAATACGTTACGTAAATCGGAATCTGTGAGTTCTTGAAACTGCTCGAAAAAGTTTTCATCTGGATTTTCAAGCTCTTGTGCCATTCCTAATAGAGGGGACAATAGCAATATTGCCAATAAAAATCTAAAATGGATATTTTTTTTCATACTAACTTCAACTCAAAAACAAACCTAAAACATATCTAATGTTTTTTTAAAACTTTGTTGTTTACAATTCATAAGGTTTATTATGAATTGCAATACAAAAACGGTTGTTAAGTGAAATAAATTGTGTTCTCAATTACTTTACTTAATTCTTAAAAGTAAGCGTGTTTATTGTAGATAGCCCAGATAATATAAGAAAATGAAAAGTGCAGAATTGCTTTCTTTACGTTGTTATCATTCCTATATCGCTCCCAAATACCTACTTAACAAAAATATTACATAGTTCTGCAAGTTTTACTGTATTGTTGTGTAACCCCCTAATTTTGTTGTGAAGTTGTTAATTGACTGGGAATTTTACTTTTCATCGATAAAAAAGTGCATTTCATCGAATCTAAAATCAACACAAAAGTCCTTTAACATCAATAAAGCTAAAACCTAATCTTAGCATTAAAATTATGAGTTCATCGCGGAGATGATAAACTCTTTAAAATCCTTAGAAATTGGGATCAAGTTATTGTTAATCATTATATCCTTAGAATTTATAGCATCTATATGATCCACATTAACAATATAGGATTTATGTGCCCTATAGAATTTATTCTTAGGTAGTTTTTCCAAGTAATCTTTTAGCGGTGATCTCACCAAAAACTTCTTGTCCACAGTATTCACTTCTAAATAAACATTATCCGCTTTGATAAATTGGATGTCCCCAAACTGAATCCTGTAGTATAAATGTTGCTTTTTGACAAATATGGAATCCTTTAAGATGGAGTTGGACATTGGCGCGTCTGAACTTACATCACCATTGTTATCATCTATACTTTTTGCTTGTTTTCCATATATAAAATTAGAAAGCGCTATTTCTATAGAAGTGTAAAGGTCCTGTTGTTCAAAAGGTTTTACCAAATATCCGTTTGGTTTAACCGTTTTGGCATTTTCAACTGTTGCCCGATCCGAGTTGGAAGTAACAAAGATGAACGGTATATCATAATTCTCCCGAATATGTTTACCTAAATCAATTCCTGTTTTATCAGATGCTAAAATAATATCAATTAATACAAGATCAACTTGTTGGGTTTTAAGAACCTCTACGGCTTGTTCGTAAACAATAACATTGTCAACAATTTCATACCCTATTTCCTCCAACATAGACTGCATATCATCGGCGATGATTACATTGTCTTCAACAATCAATATTTTGATAGGCTGTTCCAATTCTGTATGTGGTTTAGATGGTTAGCATTCAAAGCTACAAAAAATTATTATAACTAATATAAAAGAGAATTGCCATTAAAAAAGTACTCAGCGCAAGTTTTTTAAGCTCTGGATCTAATTTTATCGCCTCCCTGGTATTCCTGACTTTTACAAGATGTATGGTTATTGGAACATACGCCAAAAGACTTGTCCATTGTAACCAATTCTCGCTGGTAACAATAATAAAATATAAAAGACAAATAAACGATGCTATTAGTAAAGTGTAATGATAGTACTTACCGTGTACAAATCCAATTTTCACAATAATCGTATTCTTCCCCGCTTCCTTATCAGATTCATGATCCCTTAAATTATTCAGATTCAAAACACCTACACTTAAAAAACCAACACTTATGGCAGGTAATACAGATAACAACGGAATTTCTTTAATGTATAAAAATAGACAACCCAATACCCCGACCAAGCCAAAGAAAACAAATACAAATATATCTCCCAAACCATTATACCCATAGGCAGACTCCCCTATGGTATATTTCAATGCCGCCCAAATACTTAAACAACCTAAAAACAAGAACAAAATTGAATAGAGCAAGTTGTCAATTCCAAAAGCAACATATAAAAGACAAATTACTAGCAATAAACAAATTAATACAGAAATAATAATACCTCTCTTAAGTGTTTTTGGAGTGATAAGTCCACTTTGTATAACTCTTGCGGGACCTATTCTTTTTTCATTATCGGTGCCTTTGACACCGTCGCCATAATCATTTGCGAAATTTGAAGTGATTTGAAAACCGATAGTGGTTAATAAGGCCAAACAAAAGACCATATAGTTTACACTACCATAAAAGCCGGCCAAAGCTGTACCTACCAATATACCTGAAATTGATAACGGAAGTGTTCTAGGCCTTGCTGCTTTTATCCAAGACTTAAATTTTGACACTAATAAGGATCTTCTATTTGTATTCTTTTACCTTCTTTATAAGAAGCCACAAATGCATCCTCAAAACCTAGATCTACCAACTGCTTTCTAAAAGATTGGGCTTCCTGTAAGGTTTCAAAATTACCGAGTGAATAGGAGTAGAAAGGGTTTGTTTTAACGAATAAAGTATTAGTTAGTGCTTTTGAGGCGAGTGTTACGTTATTGTCAACAAAAGATTTTACCTGTACAGAATATATTTTTTCCTTTTCTATAAACCTTTTGGCAAGATAAAACTCATTTACCAGACTAAGTTCTTCGTTTTGTTCCTTAAGATTATTTATACGGGTTTTAATAGCGTCTAAACTATCTATAGAAACAAGTAAATTATTATTCTGCTTATCAAATGAATTTGAACTACTTAGTCCTGCAGTAAAGGACGTAAATGCCAAACCACCGATTAAAAAAAACGTTGTGATACCCGCAAATATATTACGTTGAATCTTACTTTTCTTTAATTCTTTGTTCTTGTATTTTATTTGATCTAAAAGACGCTCATTAATAATCTGCGCCTTGTCTATATCTTTATGTAATTCTAGCAGATCGCTCTCTTCTATAAACGGCATATGAAAATTTGAATTAGGGGGCTTTTCTCGCTTAAATGTAATTAAAAATCAACTTAAATATAGCAACTAATCTTTTAATAAACACAAAAATAGGATTAATCGCTTATAATCCTAACAATATGCATCTATAAATTATTATAATTCTGATTAATAGCTATATAGGAATTTGCTTGGCAACCCTAATTTATTCCTCAACTAAACTTACACCATCATCCTCTAGTCTAATTTTTCTTGCTTTGTAAAGCGTGCCCAATCCTTTTTTAAAGGTCTTTTTGCTCATTTGCATTCTATCCCTTATTTCCTCAGGGTCAGACTTGTCGTGCAATGGTAAAAAACCACCATTCTCTTTGATTACCTCATAAATCTTGTTAGCTGCCGGTTCTAGCACCCTACTACCTAAAGGTTGCAAAGAAATATCCAGTTTATTATCCTTTCTAATCGTCTTAATACAACCAGGGATAATATCACCAATATTAATGGTTTTAAAAACCTCATTAAAATACACAAGGCCTTTATGCTTTTCGTTTACAATAACTTCCCAACCTAAATCGGTTTGTCTAGTGACCACAAGATCTACCTCTTCCCACTCGCGTAGCTGTAAATCATCATTACTAAGAAATTTATCCAATTTGTTTGATGCTACAAGGCGACCACTTTTTTGATCCAAATAACAGTGCACAACATACCATTGTCCTTGTTTCATCTTGTCTCTCTGCTCACGAAATGGCACTAATAAGTGTTTTTCCAATCCCCATTCCATAAAAGCCCCATACTCGTTCACCTCTGCCACCTGTAACAACCTAAACTCGCCTAGCATAATATAAGGCTCCAAAGTAGTTGCTATTGGGCGTTCATCATAATCCAAATAGCAAAAAACTTCAATAGTACCACCTATTTCATACTCCGTTGGCACATACTTATTTGGCAACAGAACATCTTGACCTTCACCATCGCCCAAAAAAAGACCAACACTGGTGTCCCTTAGAATTTCTAACGTGTTTTTTCTTCCTAACTCAATCATATCGCAAAATTACGTTTTAATATTTGTACTGTTGATTTCGTGAGCATAAAGTTATTTTTATTCAAAAAAAAAGTCGCTCCTTACAGAACGACTTAAAAAATTTAAATTATAATCTCCTAGTACACAGAAGCCTTGTTGAAATGCTTACATAGCATATAATAAACTACCGCTCTATGCTTATTTTTATTAGAAGAACCATACTTGTCCATAACGCTTTTAATAGCATCATCTAAATCCGAGCTATCTTTTAAGCCTAATTTTTTGATCAAGTAATTGTTTTTTACAGTTGCCAATTCTTTCTCATCTCCACCGGAAACTTTTGAAGCATCTAGATTATAAATAGATGGCCCTAAACCAATTGTCACCTTTGTTAAAAGGTCCATATCCGCAGATTCTCCAAATTTATCTTTGATATCTGCTGCGTATTTTTCGATTAGATCGTCTCTTTTGCTCATAATTTTTAGTGTCTAAATTTATTAATATTTTATAGTTAATACGTCCCCTAAGATATAAAATGAAAGTACTCCATCAAAATTTTATCATTCAATAATCTCGGTGTTTTAATTTCAAGTAATTTTGGTCTTTCGGATGGGTTGAAAAAATTTTCCATTCCAGTCTTTAATGATTCTTCATTATTTGCAAACAAATAATCCAATTGATACATATTACATAGTGAGGATGCATCCAAATCGTGGGAGGTTTCAAAATATGTTTTAAAATTATTAGTATCCTCTTTTCCTGGCAATATTCTAAAAATACCACCTCCATCATTATTAATCAAAATTATCATAAAATCTTTACGCAAGTAGTTGTTCCATAACGCATTACTGTCATAGAAAAAACTCAAATCCCCGGTAATTAACAATGTAGGATTTTCTTCATAAATAGATGCGCCAATTGCTGTGGAAGTACTACCATCTATACCGCTGGTTCCCCTATTACAGTATACCTTAATCGTCTTGTCCATGTCAAATAACTGTGCGTACCTAATGGTGGAGCTATTAGCTAAATGTAATTGATAAGCTTTTGGAATTTCAGATAGGATAACATCAAAAACTATAAAATCTGAAAAAGATATCTGCTTAAGATACTGTTCTCTTTTTGCTAAGTACTGCGCTTTTACCTCATCCCATCTTGAAAAATAAATGTTTGTTGTTTTCGAATCAGCTGAAAGTAACGGCTTAAAAAAGTCATTCACTTGCATTTTAAAATGTCTTTCCAATACAAAAAATGTATTGTTAGCCCTTTTATCTCCAATATGCCAATGTTTTTTAGGTGGATAAGCCCTTAAAAAAGCCTTAACTTTTTTAGACACAATTAATCCTCCAAACGTTATTAGAATTTCTGGTTGAAGTTCTTTAAAAAGCGTATCTCTGTTTTCTTTTAGTTCAATAGGTGCTAAAAGTGAATCTATGCTGTTAAAGAAATTAGGGTGATGAAGATTAGAGGTTGTTTCCGTTAATACTAAAACCGATGGGTCTTTCCCTAATTTATCCAGTATTTCTTGGTCAACGGTATTAGGCTGATTAACACCAACCAAAACCATTTTTTTTATAGCAGAAGTCCATATTTTAGTTAATCCTTCTTCTACAGGAAAGGTTTCATGTGTCTCTAATTTTTCAACAACAATATCTACTTGGATATTGGATTCTTCTTGATAATCATATAATGGCTCTTCAAACGGCACATTGATATGAACCGGTAAACTTTGGCTTATAGCTTTATTTAGTGCTCTATTTAATTCTGTATCGTTAAAACGTTGAATTTCTTTTTGAACAGTTTGTATTTCCTTATTTAAAATCCATTCCGGACTGTATTTTTTTATGCGTTCTACTGCGTGGCACCGGTCTTGTTTTAAATTTGCAGAATAACCTATGTGTCTATTAAACACATTATCTTGACGGATTGTCTGTCCATCTCCAACATCTATTTTATAGGTAGGCCGGTCTGCAGAAATTACAACTAAGGGAATTTCGCTGTAAAAGGCCTCGGCTACTGCCGGGTAATAATTAAGTAAAGCACTACCGGAAGTACACACCACGGCTGCAGGCTCTTGTAATCTTTGTGCAATACCCAATGCAAAAAAAGCGGCACAACGTTCATCAACAACACTAAAACATTTAAAATAAGGGTTTTCTGTAAATGACAAGGTCAACGGTGCATTTCTAGAACCTGGAGAAATTATAATATTGGAAACCCCTTTAGCCTTACA
Source organism: Maribacter sp. (assembly GCA_965662155.1). Taxonomy (GTDB): domain Bacteria; phylum Bacteroidota; class Bacteroidia; order Flavobacteriales; family Flavobacteriaceae; genus Maribacter. Next base: position 13,702 of record CBFIGW010000057.1, read on the forward strand.
ATGCTTAATTATAGATTGTGCCGAGGGTATAGTAGAGTATTTCATGCCTTACAAAAATACGACCTGAAACTAACTTTCCCCAATTATAAGACTAGTTACCTTTAAGAATACGTAACATAGTATGACTTTTATTTACAGTTTCTAACCACTCTTTTTCTGAAACAGAATCATGTGTAATGCCCCCACCAACATAAACAAAGACTTTTTTACCTACAATTTGACTGCAACGTAGGTTTACAAACAGTTCTGATGTTTTTGCTATTGACTTATAGGCACTATTCTCGCTGTTTTTTGTATTTCTATTTCTGGCTTTCTCTTTTCTAAAATTCAATTCCCCTAAATAACCGGTATAAAACGAACGATTGTAAGATTCATTATTCAGGATAAATTGTTTGGAGTCTAGCAGCGGTATACCGCAAACCGCAGGTGTAGGATGTAAACTTGTAATTAAATTGCCAAATTCTTGATTATTAAAAACTCCGGTTATCTTAGTTCTTAAGTGCCACAAATTCCCCGCCTGTATAGTTTCTACATCACCTACATTTATGCTCCGAACCAGAGGTTTTAATGTGTCTACAATATAATCTGTTACCAGTTTTTGCTCGTATAATTCTTTTTCGTCCCAACTAGGGTTTTGTAAACCATCTTTCACAATTTGGGTGCCGGCCAATGACATTGTAGTAAATGTGTTACCCTTACTTTTCAGTAATACTTCTGGGGTAGCCCCTAACCAAGTGCCAATTGAGGGATGGTGCCATACATAGCAAAACGCGTTATCATATGTATGTATAAGTTTATTGAATATATTAAAGATTGATCTATTGACATCAATCGCTATTTTTCTAGAAAGTACTATTTTCTTTATATCCTTAGAATTAATTTCTTCAACAGCCGCATCTACCATTTTAAGATATCTATTATATCCAATTTCTAGTTCTGTTACTGAATCTATTTTTAATTTGGATGATATTTCCTTTCTTGGTAAAATATCATGTAAAATAATATCTGGTTTTAGTAATACTGGCAACTGTTCATCTGCATCGAAGGGCGCAAAGACAAAACCATGTTCCGTGAAATCTTTCACATGGTTTAATTCACTATTGTTTTGAAATATAGCGTTTATAAACGGTTCCCTAGGCCTTTTATATAATACAAAAGGCAGATTATTTTGGTGATGTGATTTAGCCTGGTCCCAAAGGGTCATTTCTATGTTACTTTTTGGGTAAGGCAATCGTCGTGAGCTTACAAACCGATATTAACTCGTTCTGTTCATTAGTCAATCTAATATCCCAAACTTGGGTAGTTCTACCTTTATGAATAAAAGAGGCCTTAGCATAAACATAACCTTCACGAATACTCTTAACATGGTTTGCCGAAATTTCAATTCCACGTACAAAAAAATTTTCTGCATCTAAAAATATATAGGATGCCATACTGCCTATACTTTCTGCCAAAGCTACCATAGCGCCCCCATGCAATACACCGTCTGGCTGATGAACTCTTGGGTTAACAGGCATTCTACCTACTAAGAAATCCTCTCCCACATCCACATATTCAATATCTAATGTCTCCATAAGTGTATTCTTTGAAGAGCCATTACAAACTTGAAGTATTTTTTCTTTATGTTCGCCCATGTTTTTTTTGTAAAATTAAGGAATAGAAAATCAAGTACCACATTGTAACCCTTTAGATATTTATGGCAATCACCACCAAAAATGTAAGCTATCAGCATACCAATACCTACGAGACCCTAAATGAGCTAACTCCAGCCACTAAAAATGTTTGGCTGGTTTTTCACGGTATAGGTTATTTAAGCCGATACTTTTTAAAGTATTTTGACGAGCTGCCATCAAATGAAAACTATATTATAGCCCCTCAGGCACCTTCTAAATATTATCTAAACAATAAATACAAGCATGTAGGAGCAAGTTGGCTCACTAAAGAAAATACGGCACAAGAAACACAAAATGTCATTGCCTATATAAATGCGGTTATTCAATCGGAACCTATTACCCAAAACCACAATCTTATTGTTTTTGGTTATTCACAAGGAGTTTCGATTGCTACTAGATTTATGGCAAATGGCACTTTAAAATGCAAGAAATTAGTTTTATATGCTGGTGGAATTCCCAATGAATTAAAGCAATTGGATTTTGAACAATTAATTGAGAATGATACAAAAGTTGTTACCATTGTTGGTGATAAGGACCCTTACCTAACTCCAGAAAGAATGAAAGATGAAACTGATAAAATAGAAAAGCTATTTCAAGGAAAAGCTATAAAGAAGGTTTTTGAAGGTGGACATGAAGTCAAAAAAGAAATAATTAATGGTCTTATAGCATCATAATGGAAATAGTTTTAGAAAATGACAGGGTTTGCCTAAAGCCGTTAAGTTTAGATAATTATCAATATTTGATACCCATTGCATCTCAAAAAAAGCTGGTGCAATTCTCACCTAGTGATATTGAAACACCAATTGCTTTAAAAGCATATGTAGAAATTGCATTGGAGCAGAAAAAAAATAAACAAAGTATCCCATTTATCATATTTGATAAGGAAAAACAACAATATGCCGGTTGTACGCGATTTATGAACATAAACTGGCGAAATAAAGTTTTACATATAGGGTCTACTTGGATTGGCAATGAGTTTCAAGGTACTGGGCTAAACGGTCAGATGAAATCCCTAATGCTAGAATACGTTTTTACTACAATGGAATTTGAAAAGGTGGAGTTTAGGATTGATGAAAGGAATATAAAATCTCGTAAAGCGGTTGAAAAATTAGGGTGTACCTTGGAGGGTATCTTAAGGCAAGATGTCTACTTGTTAGACGGGTTTAAACGAAATACGTGTTGTTATGGCCTTCTAAAGGACGAATGGATTCAAAAAATAAAATAGACTATTCTTTAGGATTTGGTTTTTCCAAATTGTAATAGGTGACTTTTCTTGTTATGTAAGTGTTTTGTGGTGTAACTATCTGTTTGATCCAATTACCTTTTCCACCACGATCATATTGGTAAATAAATTCCTTTTTATCGCTACTTTGCGGACCCGTTGCCAATTCTTCTATCAACATACCATTTTCATCATAAGCATAGGTAGTTCGTATGGTAGGTTCAAATGCTTTAGTTTCTGGATTATAGTCAAACTCCTGTTGGGCCGTTAGACTATCATTGTTATCATAAACTTCCTCAAAAGCTTTGGTCGCCTCCCCTTTTAAGAATTCTTTTGTTAAGACAACTTTCTGAACCGTACCATCCTTTTTAGTAGTATTCGAAGTTCTAATGGATTTCAAAGGAACACTGTTCATAAAATAGGTAATGGTATACTCACCCTTATATTTTTTATATTCAACCAATGTCTCATCTGTACCGTCATTATTGGTATGAATCAGTTTTACCAAATCTCCGTTGTCATCATAAGTGTAGATATATTGATCTAAAAACTCCTTATCATAAGAAAATATTTTCTCCGTTATTTTACGATTCGCAGTGGTATCCAAACTGTAAAAGTGAGCAATAGAGGTAGTTGGGTCAAATTCATTGTCTCTATAAGTTTCAGACCGTTTCTCGGCCATTTCCCCATTCTTATATTTATAGTAGACAATATCATAATCGTTCTCATTGTACCTGGTAACGGATTTTGTTAATAGCCCTTTCTTATTAAAGTCGTATTCCTCCTTGCCATATTTGGTACTAACCAAACATGTTTTTACACTGTCCTTTAAATCAAAATCCTCCAAGGTGAATATACGTACCTCTTGCCCTAACATATATAAAGGTGTACAAATGGTAAGCAATAAAAATAAACAAGTGTATTTTTTTATCATACATCAAAATTAAATCAATTTATGACAAGCGAAAAA
>CBFIGW010000058.1:0-17346 GCA_965662155.1 Maribacter sp.
TAACATCCAAATTTTTAGGGTGTGCTTTCCGGCAGGGCCCACGATTTGTTTACCAGTATCCCTCGCAGCGTTGCGGAGTACATTTTCTTTCCAATCATCACTTCGTCCAAATGTCTGTAAATCCACTATAAAGGGTATGGCCTCATCAATTGCCACTACGCAACGTACCCCGTACGCTTTGTTTGGCGCATGGGTTGGAACCGCCTGTATTTCAAACTTGGCCTCACCAAAGTTAAAGGTATAAAACTCGTAGGTTACTGATGGGCTGTTCGCTAATGTAGCTGTGTTGGTAACTTGAGTCTTTGCAGTAACCGGTAAAGCGAAAATAACTTTACCGGAGTATCCTAAATCTTCAATCGTTTTCCATTTCGCCTCTTTTCCTTTTTTTGCTTCTGTAAAATTTTCTGCACTTATGGAAACAAAACCTTTATCCTCTACAAAACCAGAAAAATTCTTAAGTATTTCAATTTTTGAATTATTGGTCGATATGCCTATCGTAATTGTATCGTTCACAGAAATAAAATCTATAGTGCAATCTGCTTTACAACTAGGTGGAATTAACTGGTAACCTTTCCCCAAAGGCGCTTCTTTTTTATCTATACCTTTAGGTACGGCATTCCAACCCAGTGAAACCCATTCGCGCCTTTCCGGTATATTTTTGTTTAAGTTGCGTTTCATTTCCGAAACATGAGTCCAAGATGCTTTTGGGACTGCTTTCCATGTCCTTGATGTTTCTCCTTTTAAGAAAATATCGATATAATATTCATTCTTGTCATAAGCATTAAAAACAGGAAGTATGTCTGCATATCTGTTAACCGATTTTGAATTAACCTCCATTTCGTAACCTTTCATTGTTAGTCCAATAACATTCGTTATTTCTGGGAAAACAGGAATGGGTTGCATCAAAAACAAGCAGATACATAGGGGATGCGTTCATAATATGGTCCCATTTACCGTTCCTAATTCCTTGGTTGTAATACTCCGTTAGTCTGTTAATTTGTTTAAAAGCTTCCTCTGATTTATTTCCAAAACACACATCACTTTGTCTTCCTTGTTTGGCGGTGAATTTATTTTTGTAATGGTACAACCATTTTAAGTTTAAGATGACCACCGTTTGTAATTTCTTGATGTGAAATAGTAAAATCATCGATTGGTTCATTATTTAGCATAGCCCCTTCTACCAAGAAATGTTCATCGCTGTTATTCTCTGCCGATATAATCAACTCTTTACCCGTATAAAAATCAGGATCTAAACGAATCGAAATCTTGTTAAATATGGGACTACCGATTTGATACGCCGGATTTTCTTCCACACCACCGTTCATTTGAAAAATTCCTAATTTCATTAAAACGGACAAACTACCCATTAATCCTTGATCCTCATCGCCGTTATATCCAGTACTAGGAGAAAGTCCGCTAAACACCTTGCTTACTATATTCCTTGACCATTTTTGTGTAAGGTCAGGTCTACCAAGTTCGTTAAAAATAAATGCCGTTTGCATAGAGGGTTGATTACCGTAGTTTATAGGTATTTTGCTGTATTCTGGATGCATTTCGCGATCGTGGGAATTACCGGCTGTAAAGTTCATTTTTTCTGCGGTTTTAAATTGGGTGTCCAGCTTTGCAATAGCTTTTTCTTTTCCACCCATGATTCTGGCCAAACCACTTAAGTCATGAGGTACGAACCAGGTAGATTGAGCGCCATTGGATTCGTTAAAACCATTTTCGTACTGATAGGGGTCAAAATCTTCTTTCCAAACACCTGAAGCGTTCTTAGGGCGCATCCAGCCCGATATAGAATCATAAACATGTTTGTAATTTTTTGAGCGCTCCATGTAATGGTCAAAATCTTCTTTTTTTCCAAGCTTTTTGGCCAACTGGGCAAGTGTAAAATCTTGGTATGCATATTCCATGGTAAGACTTGCTCCTTCTTGATGACCACCAAACTTACCTTCTGGAATAGGATAAGGAACAAACCCATTTTCCAAATAATATTTTAATCCCCCACCGTGATTGGTGTTATGCTCATACCCACTTTTTTCCATTATACCACCGGAAATATGATTCATTTTAAGTGCTTCATAAATGCTATCCAGATTTTCTATAATTAGGCCTTGCTGTATTGCACTTACGATAAAGGGGGTGCTAGAAGAACCGGTCATTACATAAGTATAATTACCTCCCGAGGGCCCCCTAGGAATTAGTCCACCATCTTTTTGGTATTGTAGCAAGGACATTACAAACTCTTTTTTGATGTTTGGATATACCAGGCCCCATAGTGTATTAATAGTCCATTGTGCTCCCCAAAAAGCATCGGAGTTATAATGATTGAATTCAGGTGTGCCATCTGGTTTCATGGGCAATTGACCAACCCTAAATTCAGGGCCCATATTATCGGGGTAGGCACCATTGACATCGTTAATTATTTTCCGACCTAATAGCGCATGCCACAAATCTGTATAAAATCGTCTTTTTGCTAAATCCGTACCGCCTTCTACGTTAATTCTCCCCAAGAGCTCGTTCCATTCTGATTTAGAAGCAAGAACAACCTCATCAAAATCCCAATTTGGTAGTTCTGCTTTTAAATTAAGAGCTGCATTTTCTATGGAAGTATAGGAGATACCCACTTTCATCAGCACACTATCATTCTCTGTGTTCAAATTCAGTAAATAATTTCCAGTTTCGGTATCTTTTTCCACAGTCTCAATTGTGGTATTCAATGCTGCCGTAAAAAAAACCTTTACCGGTTTTGGCCTCCTTATGGTAGGCGCGATCACAAAATTACCTTGAAGTACCGAATCCCCGATTGGTTGTAATTCTCCCTGATTACTTTTGCATGGACCCAATTGTCCATTGAGATTAAAGAGTATGGCCTTATTACTTCTTTGTGGAAATGTATATTTATGCAGACCTACTCGTTTGGTACTGGCCAACTCAACATCAATGTTATATCTTTCCAAATTTAATGAATGATGCCCAGGCGAAACTTTTTCCGTAGTGTGTTTAAATTTTGAATGAAAATCCTTGTAAATATTCCCGCTGTTATCATTGGTTAAAGTAACGGGTAAGACCGATAGACCAGATAACTGCCAACCATGTATATGGCTAAAGCCTTTTACGGTATCTACTTCATAACGATAGCCGCTTCCCCACGTACCATCGAGTTTAGTATCTGGTATTAAATTAACCATACCAAATGGGCGGCTAGCGGAAGAAAAGAAAAACCAACGGGAATTTTCGGTATCTAATTGAGGATATACAAGTTGGGTGTAATCTATCTCTTTAGTTTCGGGGTTTGGCCCTACCTCTTTTTTTGGCTGGTCGCAACTGGTGAACAGCACTAAAATAAAGAGAATGGCTAAGGTAAATATTCGCTGTAATTTCATTTGGTTTTTGCTATACGTTTTAGGTTATCTTCAATGCTTTGCAACATTGCCAATGTTGGAAAACCATTATTAGGTCTTCTTATTTCTGGGTCGTACCAACGATTCCATTTTTCGTTTTTATCCCCAATTATGCGATTTGAATATATTTTTTTCAACAGGTTCTTCGAAGCCTCCAAAATAATAATTGCTTCCCTTAAGGACGAAGTATTACCGGTATCTTCATATTTCTTTTTTAATTTAGCCATGGTGTGTAGGGCTTTTTCCAAGGCGATCAAGTCTGAGTATAAAAGCGTTGGTAAATACGTGTAAGAAAAATAAAAATCATTATCGGGTGCTAATTCTAGACCTTTTATGGCTTCAACTAGAGCACTGTCGAGGTATTTACCAGTTTGTTCAACATGGTCAAAATCATTCTTAACCCTTTCGTATGTATATGGTACCGGTGTTTTACCAGGTCTTTTAATAGGACTGTTTGATAAGTAAGCCGCAGCTTCCCTTATTTCCCATAGGTGTTGAACATATCCTATTCTTTCCTTTTGGGCACTATGCAAATATTTCATCGACTTAACGGCGTGCTTACTGGCTTTCTTACCAAAATATCGGTTGGCCCAGTGCACATAAAATTGTTCGGCATCAAATTCATCCGGAGAAGTGCAAACATCGCTATAGGCTTCAAGATTTAATAAAAATGGTCTAAAATTTTGACCGTTCACCAAACAAAATGAGGTGGCATTTTGGTTTTTAAAGGCCTTTTTCATAACCGTTTCTACCTTTTCGGGATATGGGTTGTGCACCGTATGGTTCAACCAAAAACCTGCATGCATATAAGTTCCAAAATTATAGTTATCGGTAGTGTTAGGTAGGGATTCGAATTCTCCGAAACCATTATCTGACCAACAAACGATCCAATCTTTTGGTGGCCTAAAACCATTGTTCCACATCTGCATACCGTCTGAATAACAGATTAAAACTTTTTCAGCATTCGGATTGTAACTATCCACCAGGTCTCCAAAAGCTTTATAAACATCATTGAATACGCTAATTTTATCTTCTCCACAAGTACTGTCGTATTCCCAATCCCAAACTTGATGCCTAGGTCTAAGCATGAAAATATCGGTCTTTTTTAAAGGTGTTTCTTCTAGATAATGACGCCAAGAATTTATCCAGTCTTGTTTGTAATCCGTCCAGCAGGTAGCTTTATCCACTGCCATAGGTCGTATTTGATAGCCCAAGGCAAAATCAATAGCAACCTTCATTCCTTTAGATTGTGCGTAGCCTATCATTTTATCAAGATAGTTCAAATCAATTTTATATTCTGGATGTAATTTTTGATACTCTGGGCGAATAAAAAATTCCGGTCTACCCAACATATCAAATAATTGAATGGCATTATAGCGAAGGCGTACAAGAGAATTAATCATTTCAGTATAGCTTTCCCAATCATATTCCAACAGTTTTCCACGGTAATTGGCCAATTCGTCTACGTCATTTTCAAAATAACATAGAATGGGCACCTTGGGTGGAGAAATAATTTTTTCCTCAAAATTAAATAGTTGTGAAGAATCAATAAATTCGGGTTTTTTTCCTGTCCAGTACTCAAGAGGGTCCACTCCCAAGACTTCTTTGGAATAATCATAAATTGCATATTGCATTCCCTGTACATCTGACCCGGCAATTAGAATAGCTTCTTTACCCTCACCTATAGTTACCTTTGCCCAGCTGCCTCCTCTAGGCCCTGGATATTCTGCCGAAATAGGGGTGGTGTTTCCTTGGGTTGATTTGATTACTAGTTCATTGGTTTTTTGAGTGCCTAGGATATATAAGACACCACTATCAGGTAAGGCATCTTTTTCAGAAATAAGATGTACATTTTCCGAGATCACTTTTTCAAGATCATCTTTTAAATCTGAAATAGTATGAAGCTCTACAGCTGTGGCATTAGATCCATGGATTAGGTAAATGTCCTTTGGGATTTGTTTTGTGTTACAAGAACAAATTAATAGGACGGTCCCAATGAAATATACTATTGTAAGAATGTTTATTTTAAAATGTGTACTCATTGAAAATTAATAATAATTCAAGATTGATTTTAGAAAATTTAAAGTAAAAGCGGATTTCACATCTATATGGATTAACATGTTTCGTTAAGGTTAGTACTTAAGTTATCCCAAAGTCATTGTGTGGATAAAAGGTGTGTAGCCGGTTATGTAGACGTGCATCCCATCTAAGCGTAAACTTCCTTGATGATATTTATACTGTTCACTCTCTAGATTGTTGATGTTCCGATGTTCTTTTTTTCCGGGTCCAAATGTTATGGTATCACCACCATAGGTGTAGCTTCCAGAGTCGGAATTTAGAATAAAGTTGTTGTTTTTTAAAGATTCTACACCTTTTAATGCACCATTTTTATTAAAGCACATTTCTACGGTAACCTCTACATTTGGTGGCCCATCTATTCTAAATTCAAAATGTAACTTCCCATTGTTTTCTGTAATGTCAATAGTGGTAGTTTGTTGTTTTACGTTACTCTTTTCACGTGAACCAAAGTCCATTTTATTCCAAAATCTACCATCCGGGGAAGCTGACAATTCATAATCCCCATCTCTTTTCCTTGATTTTTGTGGCATAGGTTGGTAATAGTAGGCTTCTTTAGTTTCTTTTAAACTATAGGTCTGATTTTTTTTACTAAGGCCATCGCTCCTAAAATATCCCATTCTAAAGAAAGATGTAGAAAGACGCATATAATTTAGAATGGCACTCCCTTTTGTAAAGGTTAAAAAGTTGGGATTGGACGACCTACCAGAAATAATATCTACAGGTTTATCAGTTCCTCCAAAAATACTTATCGATGTATCTCCTTTCCTAATTCTAGCTAGATTTGAAGTCGGAAAAAATTTTTCGTATTCCTTAGTGATATTATTAAAAACAGGTACCTCTTTCTGTAACAAAGGCTCATCCATAAATGTAATCAATGACTTCGAAAGAATCTTTTGTTCGAAATCTGGTAGACCCTCTATCTTCTTCACCTGATAGGCAAACAATGGATTATTGGTCTGAATTGCCATGTATCTATACTGTAGATAAAACAGAGTAATATTTGCCATATTTAGTTGATCTTGCCTTCTGGAATCCAAAGAGACCACATCTCCATTGGGCTCTGTATAGTAATAATACATAGTGAGGTTTTTTTCTACTACACGCAACAATTCAGGCATGTTAAGCAACCTTGCAATAGTAATAAATGCCTTATTGATTACAGCAGAATAAACGCCGCTACGCTCTAGATAATGGCCATCTTCATCTATGAAAACACCCTCGGCCAACCATTCTTGTATTCTACTAACATACTTAGGATTAGGATATAGTTTATTGATATTGGCAAGAGCCGCGCTAATGACCCATCTATGGTTAGGAGTATGCACACCTCCCGTAAGCATTGCCTCCCCAGCATTAAGAATAAACTTTTTAAGCTTTTCTTTTACAGATCTAATACTTTTATCTTTAGCATCGGACAGCACAGAGGCTGCAGCACAGACATATTCCAAAACAAAAGCGGTGTCCGGTGGAGATTGCCTATTTCCCCCAGAATCTAACGTACCATCATCATACTGCCCATTTAAAATAATATCCAAATCACTGTCTAAACGCTCAATTACCCTTTCAGCTTTATAGTAATCTGATTTGGAATAAGAAACGGAAGCCGATAGAATTGCTATGGAAGTAGCCAAAGACCTATAGGAACTTAAGCGAACAGTGGGGTCCAGGGTAGCATTGGATAAAATTTTTTCAGTACTCTTGTCATTACTGAAAATCAGTTTTCCCATAATCCTATGATCATTTTTATTACTGTTCAAAACAACATTGTTTGCAAATGCAAACTCACTTAAGAAAGTGCCTGCTAGGGCAAGCCCACTGATTTGAATAAATTTTCTACGACTTTCTTTATGTTTCATGTACCATAGTTTTTTAAGTGTCCTGGTTGATTTGTTAATAACAAACTACCAGATTTAAAAAAGGTGGATATATCATTTCGATATTCCACCTTTTCCTATTAAACTTAACTCAACTCACTCAACTTATTTTAATTAGCTTAGATACTAATTTCGCAAATACTAATACCCAGGATTTTGTACTAGACCAGGTGTTTGTGCCAATGGTCCTGGTGGTATTGCAAATAATCTTTTATTAGGGTCTGAATCCGTTTTATCTGTCCAAGAATCCTCCCAAGTTCCGAAACGTATTTGATCTGTTCTTCTATGATATTCCCAGTAAAATTCAAATCCACGTTCGTCATATACATCTTCTAACGTAGCACTAGTTAAAGCGAAATCTGCACCGCCTCTAGCTATTCTTACAGCATTTACATCAGCAAGGGCATCACCTGAGCCTAATCTTAATTTTGCTTCTGCACGCATCAAATAAATATCCGCTAATCTAAAGATTACAATATCTACACCGGTATCATCTCTATTGGAACCTAAACCTTCTATACTCCATTTAGAAACACGTACCCCAACAGATTGGCTTGCAGCGATCAAACTTACTTCTCTAGTGTGGTTGGCAACCGATTCATCACTGTTCCATAACTGAAGAGGAATAATGTCAACCGTACCATCACCGTTTATTATTGGCGTTCCATTGTCGTTATTAAGACCATACAACTGTCCTTGGAGGAAACCTCTATTCATCTTATAGTCTTCCAATGGAATGGTAACTTCAGCACTAGGATAGTTTTCTTTATAAAATCTTGGGTCGTTTTCCTGGTCCCATTTGTCTAAAAACGCAGGTAAGGTACATCCTGCATCAGATCCTGTTTCCCATCCGCCATCTACCGGATAAAGAAGGCTTCTTGATAAACCATTCGTGGTATTTCTTGAAACACTTCTACCGCCAATTCTTATAGACGTTTTTTCATTCTTCGCAGACCAAATGATTTCACGGTGATTTTCGTTGTCCGGATCAAATATGCTGAAATAATCATCTGTTTCCAGAGAATGTGCTCCGCTATTTATTACTTCTGTAGTAAGATCAATAACACGCTGCATGTCCGCATCGGCGAAGGTGTAGCTAGAAGCGTATCTATCTTCGTAGACCGCCCTGTTTAAATAGATTCTTGCTAAAAGTGATTTTGCCGCATCTTGGGTATAACGTACTGTATTTTTTCCCGTTGGTAGATTAGGCATCGCTGATTCTAAATTTGCAATTATTGTACTAACAGCTTCAGCACCTGTAAGAATTTGAGGGTCTGCATTAAAATCAATATCAGTAATCCCTCTGTAAGGCACTTGACCATAGGCATCTAGTGCTACCCACATGAAGTGGGACAACAAAGCTACCGCCTCTGCATGCTCTTGTGAACCTTCATTCAAGAAATCTATAGCTTGGGTTGAACTTGCCAAACCGGAAATAATATGCTCAAAAGTTTCTCTTGTGTACCGATGATTGGGTCCCCAGTCATGTCTCTGTAATTCTTGGAATGTACCACCGTCAAACCAATCACTTTGTCTTGTAGGTACCATACCTTCATCAGACGAAAATGTCTGTAGGGCAAAAAACCATCTATGCCCATAAACTCTTCGCATATTGTTATATGCTGGGGCCAATAGGTTTAATTCATCTGCATTTAGCAGTAAATCCTCACCACGAGCCTCATCGATAATTTCTTCTTCAATATCGCAAGATTGAAATCCCAAGAGGATAACCATCATAATGCTGAAAATAATAGAATGTTTTTTCATAACGTATTTTGTATAATGAATTGCTATATTATTTTTAAAATTAAAAAGATAGGTCAACACCTAAAATAAAGGTTTGTGGACGTGGGTAACCTCCAAAGTCTACACCGTAAACATTACCGCCACCTGTGTTTATTTCCGGATCGTAGCCTGAATAATCCGTTATCACAAAAATATTCTGTCCGGTAGCATAAATTCTCAAGGTATCCAGAAAACCGTTGTTTTCTATGTTCCAACCTAAAGTAGCGTTGTTCAATCTTAAGAACGAACCATCTTCGATGAATCTAGACGATGATACCGGAGCAACCAACGGGCTTTCGTTAACATCTAAATACTCTCTAAAGATATTGTTTCCATTTTGGCCCATAGATGCTGCACTTGAATAAGCTCTAGCCGTGTTGTTAAAAATATCAACACCACTAACACCGTTAAAGCCCAATCCTAAATCAAAGTTTTTATAGGTTGCGTTAATATTGAAACCATATATGGTATTTGGTAACGCATCTCCTACGATTTCAGCATCTGTAAGTATTTCTTCACCATCACTATTAAATCCTTGAAATCTTGGTAAGAAGAAAGATCCAGCTGATTCTCCGTTGGTAAAGATGCTACTAAATTCTCCAGAAGCTCCAGGTCCAAAAATACTTCCAACATTAAGATCTGTTGCCAGTCCGTTTATTGAATTGTCCAAAAACGATATGTTTCCAGAAAAATCAAGTGAAAAATCCTCTGTTCTTGCAGCATTTACATTTAAGGCAAATTCAAAACCTTTATTGATGATTTCTGCATCCGAGTTAATAAAAATAGTACTGGCCAAGGCAGGTACTGGAGCGGAAACTTCTAAGAAAAGATCCGTAGTGTTTTTATAGAAATAGTCTAATGTACCGCTAACTCTACCATTTAAGATACCCCAATCTATTCCTGCATTGTACTGCTCGGTTACTTCCCATTTTAAATCCGGGTTGGGAGTTCGTGTAGTACTTACACCGTTAACCACAGTAGTTCCATCGAATGCGAAACTGTCATTAAAGCTTGTATCAAAAGAAGCTTGTGTAACTCTAACGGGAACAGCTTGGTTACCAGTTTGACCCCAACCTAGTCTAAGCTTTAAATTAGAGAAAACTTCAGAATCTCCAAGAAATTCTTCTTGATCTATTCTCCATCCTAAACCAACCGCTGGAAAGTAACCATACTTGTTATTGTCACCAAATACTGAAGATCCGTCCGCTCTAAACGAAGCTGTTACTAAGTATTTATCAGAAAAACTAGCATTGAACCTTCCAAAGAACGATTGTAATTTCCTGTCAATATTGCCAGATGAAATAGTTGTACCTTCTTGTGAAGCAACCCCTAAATTATAAATTGGATCTATCTCTCTAGTGCTAAAATTAAAACGTTGGATTCTTAAACTAGTGTTGTTGAACGTTTGATAGGAATGACCTGCAAGCACGTCAAAATTCCAAGTATCATAACTTTTTGCGTACGTAAGAAAATTTTCAATCAATACATTGGAATCTTCTCTTGAATCTTGGGTCACTTGGTCTTGACCTTGATCTCCTCCTTCAAGTGAATTACTGAATACCCTGAAAAAACGGTCTGTATCCGAATTTTCATATCCTAAGTTCAACTTATAATCCAAACCTTCCAAAATGGTATAGGTGGTTGTAAAATTAGCCAGAACCCTTTTGCTTGTGGCCCTATCACGGTATAGATCAAAAAATGAAACAGGATTATCGGTTGCACCTGCTCTTGGGCTTACTTGACCGCTACCATCGTAGACTGCAGCAGTTGGGTTAGCTCTTAGCGCACCTGTAATAACACTTCCTAAAGCTTGACTTTCGTCCGTTAAATCCGCAACAGTAAGATTGGCTTTAAATTTTAATCGGTCATCCAATAAGGAAGTACCTATATTTAATCGTCCAGTAATACTTTCATGGCCTGTAGTTTCCACTACACCCTCTTGATCTAAATATCCTAATGATACGTTATAGGTAGTGTTACCGGCTCCACCCGAAAATCCTAAGTTATAATTGCTTACTTGGGCTGTTCGGTATATTTCATCTTGCCAATCGGTGTTGGCATTTGCTCCATCAATATAGGATGCAGCATCTCTTCCGTCTATCAACGATGCTAAACGCGCTGTTTCTTGTCGATATTCATCAGCACTTAGTACATCAACATCTCTAGCTACAGTTGCAAATCCTCTTGAAGAACTAAAAGTCACTTTAGTTTTACCAACCTTTCCTTCTTTAGTTTTGATAAGGACAACACCGTTGGCACCCCTTGTACCATAAATTGCAGTAGCAGAAGCATCCTTTAGTACAGTTATACTCTCTATATCTTGCGGATTTAAAAAGTTCAACGGGTTTTTTGGTCTTGATGTACCACCAACACCTGATAGACCTACACTGGTAGAGGATCCACCATCCAAGGGAACACCATCAACCACAAATAATGGATTACTGGAACTACCAATTGAATTTACACCCCGAATGTTAATATCGATTGCGGCACCAGGTTCACCAGATCCTGTTGTTACATTAACTCCGGCAATCTTACCTTGAAGCAGTTGCCCAGGTGCAGTATTTACCCCTTTATTAAAGTCTTCAGAACCAATGACCTTAACCGCACCGGTAACATCCTTGGACTTTATACCACCATAACCAACTAGTACAACTTCATCTAATTGTGATAAAGCTGGCTCTAGTTGAATTCTAGGGCTAGTATTTCCACTAACCGAAATCTCTTGAGTTTTGTACCCTATATAAGATACAACTAAAGTAGCATTGCCGTTGGCAACTGATATTGAAAAATTTCCATCAAAGTCAGTCTGAACTCCGTTGGTAGTACCTTTCTCCAGAACATTGGCTCCAGGCAAGGGTACATTTGCCTCATCAACTACAACTCCGGACACATCTGTCTGCGCCATCGTTAAAGATGATATGCCAAAGACAAGAATCATTAAAAGTTTTAATTTCATAATAGTTTAAATAAAAGTTTAGTTTAAGCAAATCTATTTAAGGAAAGCAATGTCGGAATGGACAAATCTCTCAAAAACATGTACAGATTAATCATATTCTTAAAAAATAAGCACTTATTTTAAGGATGTCATGATTTTGGATTAAATGGCTAAACCCTAATATTTTGGTTTATTTCGTCACTATACAGCTACAATTGTGCATGTTCTACAGGTGCTTTTTAAAATGAAATTTTAACATTCGCTAAGTGGACTAGTTAAATATATACTGCCCGTTTAAAAGTGCATTAAAACGATGATAGGAAAATTGTGCAAACCATAGAGTTGAATTAGTAACAAATGAACCAAAACAATTATAAATCATTGATTAAGTATGATAGGAATTGGAGATTAATAGGTTGGATTATGGTTTGGAACCTTATGCCAATAATTACAATATTTATTTTTTTAAACGACTTTAAAGCAAGTTGTTTATACTATGATAATAACTCTAAAATGTTCTAAACTTACTACCATTTCGACCACTTGAACTAGGTTATAAAAAAAGCGTTTAATCTTTTGTGATTTTAAACTAACCAAGAACTGGGTTAAACTTAGATTGTACCAATCAATAGTAATTAAAAGTGATATTTACAATTTGCTTGCTTAGTATAAAATGTGGTAAAACAAAAGTGAACTACAGTATACTATTATTTTTATTCTTAATTATTAATTGAGACCTTTATAAGGTCAACTAAAGAAAAACATTTACATGACAACGGTCGAAGCAAAATTAAAAGAGCGTGTAAAAGAACTCACTTGTCTTTATGAGGTCACCTCCATTATCGTGAATTCCGATTACGATCAGTTGGAATCTTCATTGGAGGCCATTGCGTACTGCCTAAAAAGAGGTTGGCAATTTATAGACGACACTGAGGCGTATATAGCTGTTGGCGATTATGAGGTACAAACAGAAGATTTTAAGGAGGACAGCGTTGCATTGCGATCCGAGGTGAAGGTTTTTAATAAGATCGAAGGGTATATTGTGGTTGCCTACCCATCAAATAAGTACACTATAAAGGATTTTTTAGAGGAAGAACAAACTTTGTTGAATAACGTAAGTCTGGCCGTTGGAAATCTTTTGGAACGAAAACAAATTAGAGATAGCGAGGCTATTGCCCGTAGGCAGATGGAACATGCGGATCGTTTGCATATTCTTGGTGAAATTACGGCAGGCATTGCCCATGAACTGAATACGCCATTGGCCAACATTCTTGGGTTTGCGGAACTATTAAAAGAGAGTGTAAAAGACCCTACCGCTACTAGAGACTTAAAAAAAATAATGGATAATGCCATTTTTAGTCGTGAAATTGTAAAAAAACTAATGTTCTTCGCCTGTGAAATGCCGCAGGAAATGAAAGCTGTACAATTAAAGCCTGTTATAGAAAGTGTATTAAAGTTACTTGGACCATCACTTCGAGACAAAAAAATAAATCTTACTACTTTGTTCAGTAGTAATACTATAGAATTAAGGGCAGATACCGTTCAGTTAACGCAAGTGCTATTCAATATTGTAATGAATGCTACCTACTATTCTCCAGTGGGCGGAAACATAGATGTGAGAGTAACCGAAAAAAATAATAAGATACGAATCCGTATATCGGACGAGGGTCAAGGTATTGGAACGGAACATGTAGATAAGATTTTTGAACCTTTTTTTACTACAAAACCTATCGGAGAAGGTTCCGGTTTGGGACTCAGTGTGGTTCATGGAATAATTGCCAGCCATAAAGGATCTATTTCGCATATTCCAAATACTCCCAAAGGAGCTATCTTTACAGTTGATTTTCCTAAACTGTAGCTATGGCATTGCGCAAAGAGAACATCCTTATCGTAGATGATGACATCGATATTTTAGAGCTTTTACAACGGCATTTGAAATCGATGGATTATCATACCTATAAAGCCGTTTCCGTTAAGGAGGCACTTTTTATCCTAAAAGACACCGACATTGATTTATTGATTACGGACATTCAGATGCCAGAAATCGATGGTCTGCAATTGCTGAAGTTTACCAACGAGCATTACCCTGAAATGCCTAAACTTGTTGTTACCGGTTATCCTTCGGTTGATGGTGCTTTAGAGGTAATTAAATCCGGGGCAATGGATTATCTCACCAAACCCTTTACCAAAGATGAACTAAAACAGGGCATAGAAAAAGCATTTGCCCATGGTAGTAAACAAAGAACCGAAAAGCCTTTAACAGCTACTTCTAAAAGTAATAATTATGCTGATATGGTGGGTGAATCGGAAGCGTTTCATAAAGTTACCAATATCATAGAGCGTGTCAAGAACAACAAAGCAACAGTTTTAATAAAAGGTGAAAGCGGTACGGGAAAGGAATTAGTGGCACGGGCCATTCATTATTCCGGTAAATTTTCACGTAAACCTTTTATCGCGGTCAATTGCGGAGCTATACCGGAAAACCTGCAAGAAGCCGAACTTTTTGGGTATATGAAGGGTGCTTTTACCGGAGCCAATGAAAACCGTAACGGGTTTTTCCAGGCTGCCGAAGGAGGAACACTTTTCTTGGATGAAGTGGGAAATGCTTCATTGGCGGTACAAACAAAATTATTGCGAGCACTTCAAGAAAAGGAAATCACAAAAGTGGGTTCTCAAAAAACGGAAAAGGTAGACATTAGAGTTATTGCCGCCACCAATACCGATCTTTTGGAAGACATAAAAAATAAAGACTTTAGAGAAGACCTCTATTACCGTCTTACCGTTGTTGAGATTAATGTGCCGCCGTTACGGGATCGTAAGTCGGATATTCCGTTGCTGGTGGAAAAATTCTTGCGTAAATATGGCGTTGAATACAAAGATCGCTTGCTTCGTATAACACCGGAAGCTCTGCTTATCCTAAAACGTTATCATTGGCCTGGTAATATTCGGGAACTTGAGAATATCGTACAGCGTATTGTAATTATGTCAGATGGGGTCATTGATGTGAAAGACCTTCCCGAGTTTCTAAAATTTCAAATAGACTTTTCCTATACCGATACCGGTTTTCTATCCCTTCGGGAAATGGAAAAAGAATATGTACAAAGAGTATTGAACCATACCAATGGTAACAAAACTAAAGCCGCAGAAATTCTTCAGATAGACCGTAAAACGTTACGGTCAAAATTGAAGTGATAAATTGCTTATAATTTCCCCAGCTGAGTAAATTTTACTCACTTCAAAGAAATTTTTCTTTTCAAGAATGATAATTAAATACTTGATTATCAATAAAATATATATTTTAAGTTTTATATGAGAATTATGGGCAAGCCTTTTGCTCTTTAGGGTTTGAAAATAAAAATATCAATTATTAACCCTAAAAAGTATAGTTATGATTAAATATGTAATTGCCTTAATGTTCTCAGTAAGTCTGCTAAATGCACAAAATGTAAACCAAGAAATTTCCAACGTCCAAATTGGCGATACATTTGAAATAGGAAAACCTGAAACCAACTCGTACAAACACATCAATTTTCCTAGAGCCAACTTCATCATAAAAAGAGGAGGAATAGCTAATTATAAGCGAGTGGAAGGGCAAAAAGTAATAGTTACGTCCATTAAAGAGAAAAAAGATGGCACCACTCAAGTAAAAATCAAAAGGATAAACGGTAATCGTTTCTTTGGAAGCCACACTGTAGTATCGGCAGATCTTAAGGAAGCTTTGGAATCCGGCGAATTAGAAGTCTTATAGGAATTTGTTTGCCTTTCGCAAACTGGGTCCTTGTACCCACCTAGTTTACAGGAACTTGTTTTGTTCACATAGAAGACAGAACTAGGTGGGTTTTTGAAGCCCTATAAGCCGATTTACTAAAAAATGAATCATTAGAACCTTAAAAAATAGAAACCATGTTCGGAAAACTCACAACATTACAACGCATTCAGGTAGGTTTGATCTTGGCCATGGCATTTCTACTGGTTTTAGGCTCAAACCGGCTGGACCAAAAACATTTTTCTACAATCCAGACAACAGTTAACTCGGTTTACAAAGACAGGGTCGTTGTTCAAAACATTATTTATCGCTTAAATAACATAGTACACCAAAAAGAACTCCGATATATTGGTAATGCTCAATTTCAAGGCAGGGAATCCGAAAACCTAAATGTGGAACAATTGGTAGCGGATTTTGAAGCTACGGAACTTACTCATGAAGAATCTAACTTGCTTAAAGATTTCAAGAATAATTTCTCTGACTTGAAAGTTTTGGAAATGAAAAAAAATGAGTCTTCGATAGAAACTACTAATTATAATTATGGGCCAGCTATTAACAAATTCAAGGAAATAAAGGAAACGATGAATGATCTTACCAAAATACAGCTTGAGCAAAGTAATCAACTGACTCAACTTTCCAATAAATCCTTAGGAATGAATATTCTACTTTCTAAGCTTGAAATTGCTTTCATGATTGTCATTGGTATAACATTGATGGTACTGGTATTTTACCCGACCAATTTTGTCAAGTTTACGTTTTAATAGGAATGCACTAGCTAAATATTGGCGCCTTAGAATTAAGATGTAAGTTAAAATACGAAACTTTGAAGCACGAAAATTTAATCATAGAGAAGAAAGAATATTTGCTTTTAAAACGTTTTGTTAATTTATCCAGATATTATAAAGACAAAGCTTTATTCTATTTTTTTGACAAGTTAAATCATGAATTGGATGCTGCACAAATTTACGATGAAGAAGCAATGCCAAAGGATATAGTCCGCATGAACAGCTTCGTGATGATAAACTCCAAAAATAGGGGGATAAGAAAGTTTCAACTTGTAATGCCAACAGAGAGCAATAATGAGCAAGATAAAATATCAATTTCAGCAGCTATGGGTGCGGCTATTATAGGACGTTCAGAAGGAGACATCATACACTTGGATTTACCTTTCGAGAAAGATGTACTTACCATTACTAAGGTTGTTCAGAATAAATCATCTATAGACCTTTCCATGGTTTTATAGGATTGTAAAATTGGACTACGTTTTCTATAATTTACGTTACGAAAGCGTCATAACACAGGTAAACATGTCCTTAGGTATGTACTGTTTTAGAGAAAAATTAAATTAACAAATAGATTTTCTAAGAAATAGGCTCGGATATTCTAAATCTGCCATCCCGACTTTATTTTAAAACCTGCTAATATTTAGATTATCAGGGTTTGGTTTTTAAATATAATTTTGTGTTCTAATATTACATTAAATTATTGATGGCAATTTTG